>DAINND010000300.1:0-4288 GCA_036736065.1 Ilumatobacteraceae bacterium | reverse complement strand
GCCGACCTTCACCAGGCCGGCGCGGGCAGCCTCCTTGTCGGCCATCGGGATGGCGGCTTCGAGGTCGCCGAGCAGGATGTCGACCGTCGGGATGACCTCGGGCAGCTTGGCCACCACCTTGTCGAGGTGCGGGGGGAAGAAGTGGATGACGCGGCTCGGCCGGAAGGGGATCTCGCGCACCGGTTCGGGCGCTCCGGCAGCCAGCGGCTTGAAGAAATCTCGGGGGCTCTTCACGATGTGCAAGGGTACGAGTCGTGCCGCGATTCGATGCAATCCTGTTCGATGCCGGTGGGATCTTCGTGCTGCCCGATCCCACGGTGCTCGGCCCGCTGCTCGCCTGGTTCGGCGGCGATCCGTCGGTCGACGCCCACCGTCGCGCCCACTACCGGGGCATGGCCGTGAAGAGCGCGACCGGCAAGGGTGAGGCGTTCTGGGACGAGTACAACCACGCCTACGTCGCAACGGTCGGCGTGCCCGACCACGACGTGGTCGAGGCGGCCGAGGTGCTCGGGCGGACGCGGACCGCAGCGCTGTGGCGCTGGCCGATCCCGGAGAGCGCGGCGGCGCTGCGCGCGCTGCACGATGCCGGCATGCCGATCGGGGTGGTCTCGAACGCGAGCGGTCAGATCGAAGCCGTGCTGCGTCGCAGTGGTGTCTGCCAGGTGGGTGAGGGCTCGGGCACGCCGGTGCGGGTGGTCATCGACAGCCACATCGTGGGTGTGGCCAAGCCCGACCCGGCCATCTTCGACTTCGCTCTCGTGCACTTCGCCGGCGTCGAGCGCAGCCGCATCGCCTATGTGGGCGACTCCGTCACGATGGACGTGGGCGGCGCTCGAGCCGCAGGGCTGCACCCGATCCTGCTCGACCCCTACGACGACCACCCCGGCGCCGACTTCGAGCGCATCGCCACCCTCGAGGAGCTGCTGTGAACCACCGCCCACTGTCGCCGCGCACGGTCGCTGTCTCGGCCGGCCGGCCCGAGGGGCCCGGCGCGCCGCTCAACACGCCGATCGTGCTGGCCTCGAACTTCCGCGAGGGTGGCGACTACGGCCGCACCCACGGCACCGAGACGTGGGCCTCGTTCGAGGCCGCCATCGGTGCGCTCGAGGGTGGGCGCGCGCTCAGCTACTCGACCGGCATGGCTGCTGCTGCAGCGATCCTCTACGCACTCGCGCCCAAGGTGCTCGTCATCCCGCGCTGGTCGTACATGGGTGTGCGGGCCCTGTTGGCCGAGCACGAGCAGCAGGGTCACCTGCAGGTGCGCCCGGTCGACATCGCCAGCACCGACGAGGTGGTCGCCGCGCTCGACGGGGCGGACCTGCTCTGGATCGAGACGCCCACCAATCCCACCCTCGACGTGGCCGACCTTCCTGCGCTCGTGGCTGCGGCTCGCGAGCGCGGTGTGCGCACGGTGGTCGACTCGACGTTCGCCACACCGTTGCTGCAGCGTCCGCTCGAGCACGGTGCCGATGTGGTGCGCCACTCAGCGACCAAGTTCAGCGGAGGGCACAGCGACCTGATGCTCGGTGTCTGCATCACGGCCGACGACACCGTCTACGACCGACTGTTCCTGGCGCGCACCTACCAGGGCGCCACGCCCGGAGCGCTCGAGGCCTTCCTCGCCCTGCGCGGCCTGCGCACCATGCCGTTGCGGCTCGAGGCCTCGCAGACGAACGCAGCCATCCTGGTCGAGCGGCTGCGCGCCCACCCCGCCGTGGCCGAGGTGCGCTACCCGGGCAGCGGCGCGATGGTGTCGTTCGTGATGGCGGGCGGGGCGCCGGCCGCCGATGCCGTGTGCGCCGGCGTGCACCTGGCTGTCCCGGCCACCAGCCTCGGTGGTGTCGAGACCACCATCGAGCGACGTCAGAAGTACGCCGGCGACGCGCATGTGCCACCCGGGCTGATCCGCATGAGCGTCGGCATCGAGGATGTCGACGACCTCTGGCACGACCTCACCTCGGCGATGGCGGCTGCGCGAGCGTGACCGCGCCGTTCGATCCGTCGCTGGTGAGCGAGCGGTGGGCGCGCTGGCGGGCCTCGGTCGACCTCGACGAGTACGACCAGCGCTGGGCCCGCCTCGAGGAGTCCGGCGCTGCGGCACATGGTGAGGCAGACCTGGTCGAGCGGGTGCTGCGCGACTGCGGAGGCGGCGCCGTGCTCGACGCCGGGTGCGGCATGGGTCGGGTCGCGATCGAGCTCGCCCGGCGGGGGGTCGACGTCGAGGGCGCCGACCTCGACCCGGACCTGCTCGCGTTCGCCTGCGACCACGCCCCCGACCTCGCCTGGCACCATGCCGACCTCGCCACGATGCAGCTGCCGCGGCGCTTCCGGGTGGTCGCGATGCCTGGCAACGTCATGATCTTCTGCCGTCCCGAGCACCGTCGTGCCATCGTGCACACCGTGGCCCAGCATCTCGAGCCGGGCGGCGCCGTGGTGGCCGGGTTCGCCCTCGAGGAGGGGCGCGGGGCGCTGACCCTCGAGGAGTACGACGCCCTGTGCTCGGACTGCGAGCTCGGCCTCGTGGCCCGGTACGCCACGTGGGAGGGCGAGCCGTACGACGGTGGCGGCTACGCCGTGTCGATCCATCGTCGGGCCGACCGGTTCAACGTGCACGACCTGCTCTACCGGGCCCGAGCGCGCATCGAGCGGATGACGCCCGCCCGTCTGGCCGAGCAGCTCGAGCGGCCGAGCCCGCCACTGGTGGTCGACACGCGCACCCAGACGGATCGGGCGCGGTTCGGGGTGATCGCCGGATCGATCCATGTGCCGCGCACGGTGCTCGAATGGCATCTCGACCCCGCCAACGGCTATCGCCATCCGGCCGTGCACTCGCTCGAGCAGCCGATCGTGGTGGTGTGCAACCGCGGCTACAGCTCCTCGCTCGGGGCGGCGAGCCTGGTCGATCTCGGCTTCACCGCGGTGGCCGACCTCGTCGGCGGGATGCATGCCTGGATCACCGAGGGCCGACCGGTGGTGCCGGCCGACCACGACCACCTCGACTTCTGACCGGGTGCGGTGGCCCGGTCGGGGCGCCGGACGTCGGGATCGGCCCGGCCGTCCGGCCGCGCAGCCCGGGACGCTGAGCCGCTGATGCCGATGGGCCGTGCTCCCTACGGTGCGGGCCATGCGGTCGAGCGGAGTGGCCCAGTTCCCTGCACCCACCGCTCGGCCTCGTCCGGGCCGTCCGGTCGTGGTGGTGGGCACCACGGCCGCGGCGGCCGAGGTCGTGACCACGTTCGACGAGCACCCCGAGGCCGGACGCGCCGTGCTCGGTGTGGTGGGAGACCGGCAGTCGGCGATCGACCACGGCCTGGCAAGGCGCTACATGGGCCCGGTCGGCGAGCTCTCCGCCGTGCTGGCCTGCACCGGGATCGACTCGGTCGTGGTGGTGCCCGGCTCGTTGTCCTCGGACCAGACCACGGCCATGGTCGCCGAGTTGACGGGAGCCGGGGTGCGGATCGACGTCGTGTGCGGGCTGCCCGGCCTCGACCCGGGCCGGCTGCGCCCCGGCACCGTGGCAGGCCTCGGCGTGGCGACGCTTCGTCGCAGGCGGCCGATGTCCGGTGCCCGCATGGTCGCCAAGCGCCTGCTCGACCTCCTCGGTGCGCTTGCGGTGCTCGCGCTCACTGCGCCCCTCGCCGTCCTGATCGCTGCGGCGATCGTCATCGACGACCGGGGCCCGGTGCTGTTCCGGCAGTGTCGCGTGGGTCGCGACGGACGCCCGTTCCGCATGGTCAAGTTCCGCACCATGCGTGTCGAGGCCGAGGCCGAGCTGGCGATGCTGCGGGCTGCGAACGAGCGGACCGGGCCGCTGTTCAAGCTCGAGCACGACCCTCGGGTGACGCGCATCGGACGTGTGCTGCGCGCCACGTCGCTCGACGAGCTGCCGCAGTTGTGGAACGTGCTGCGCGGCGAGATGAGCCTGGTGGGGCCGCGACCGGCGCTGCTCGACGAGGCCGCGCAGTTCGACGACCGTTTGCTCGGTCGCTTTCGCGTGCCGCCCGGGATGACCGGCCTGTGGCAGGTGCAGGCTCGCGACAACCCGCACTTCGGCGCCTATCGACGGCTCGACCTGTACTACGTCGACAACTGGTCGTTCGGCCTCGACCTGATGATCCTCGCGGCGACGGCTCGCCATGTCGTGCTGCGTGCCGTGCGCTCGCTACGACGTTCGAACGGCGCGGTGTCGGTCGTCGAGACCGTCGCGGCGTCAGGTGTTGGCGGTGTCGCAGAGCCGACGGGCGATGACCTTCAGGCACAGCGTCTCGTCGGCGCCTTCGAAGATGCT
>DAINND010000299.1:0-4294 GCA_036736065.1 Ilumatobacteraceae bacterium | reverse complement strand
ACCGGGAGGTCGGCCACGGGCACGGCGTCGGGCCCGACACCCTCGGCACGGCGCAGCACCTGCACCAGCAAGCGCGCCGGCCGACCCTCGCCCGCAGCGTCAGTGGCAGGGCGCGGCACACAGGCCATCACGATGGTCTCCTTCATGCCGGCGGCCTTGTGCTCGTGCTTCGCGCTGAAGTCCGGACGCTTCTGCATCTTCACGAACTCCCACCGCGACGGGTAGTCGACGATGCCCACCCGGTCCCAGGTGG
The DNA here is from genome assembly GCA_036736065.1 of Ilumatobacteraceae bacterium. Taxonomy (GTDB): domain Bacteria; phylum Actinomycetota; class Acidimicrobiia; order Acidimicrobiales; family Ilumatobacteraceae; genus VFMC01. The sequence continues at coordinate 4,041 of DAINND010000299.1, read as the reverse complement.
GGCTGCCGTGCGGCTGGTCGAGCACGTCGCCGTGCAGCATCACCCGGGCGCCGATGTCGGCGAGCACCTCGGTGGGCGCGTAGCGGTCGTCGGCCTCCTTGCCGCTGGCCCCGCCGTCGCTGCCATCGGCGTACTGCGCCCGCTCGTGGTAGCGCATCAGGTTGACCATCATCACCCGCCCGTCGTCGGTGCGGTCGCGCAGGCCGGCGAACCACTCGAAGTTGGGTGTGCCGTAGGGGACCGGGGACGAAGGCGTGCTCATGGATGTGGCTCCTCAGATTGCCGACGGTGGGGTCGGGGGCGTGTGCTTGGGGTCGGCGGCGCCGAAGCCGATCACCTCACCGCGGTTGATGCTCACCCAGTCGCGCGCCTCGAGATAGGGGCGCATCGTGGCCAGGATGGCCTCCTGGTGGGCGCGGGTCTTCGGGCGCTGGAGCTCGAAGAGGTGGGGGAACTCGAGCCAGGCGGTGACGGCGTGCCACAGGCGCAGGGCCGCGTCACCCGCCGGTGGGTCGATGAGCACCGGTCCGAACAGGCACTGTTCGGTGCCGTCGGCGGAGGGGAAGAACAGCGTCGGCACGCCGTAGCCGCCGGCCGCGATCACCTTGTCGTGCTCGGCGCGCACCTCGTCGTGGGTGGTCGGGTCGGCGATCGCCTGGTCGACCAGCGCCGGGTCGAGGCCCAGTTCGCCCAGCAGGTGACGGGCGACGGCCGGTTCGTGCGGCTTGTGCCCGTCGACGTGCAGTGCCCGGCCGGCCCGCGCGTACCAGGCGTCGAGCAGGGCCATGTCGGTGCGCCGCAGCAGCGCGCCGACGCGCATCATGCTCCAGCCGTACGACCACTCCCGCTCCCACGGGTGCTTCTTGCCCTCGACCCGGTTGACCTCTTCCAGGCTGAAGAACCGCCAGTTCACGGTGAGGCCCAGTTGGTCGCGCACGTCGCGCAGCCACAGCGAGGTCTGGTAGGCGTAGGGGCACATGATGTCGAGGTGGAACTCGACCGTGGTCGGTGCGGTGGGTGCGGTGCTCATGGGAAGAGCCTCTCGCACCCGGTGCCGGCGAGCAACCGGTCGACGTCGGCCCGATCGGTGGCGGCCAGGGCGGCGTAGTGGTCGCGCAGCCAGCCGAGGCACTTGTGCTGGTAGACGAAGGTGCCCTGCCGGTAGGGGTGGCCGTCGATCTCGACGTCGACCATGTCGTCGCCACGGTCGATCGCTGCGGCGTTGGCCAGCATGAACGGCACGTAGGTGCGGCCGATCTCGGAGAACAGCGCGGTGGTCGCCTCGGGCAGGTCGTCGCGGCCGCACCACCCGGCCGTCTCGTCGTCGACCGGCAACCACGACAGGTCGTCGACCCGGTCGACCCAGTTCACCGTGCGCGCCGAGCGCTCGACCGCGATCCGCGCCGACACCGGGTCCCACTGCACGAGCTGGCGCAACTGGCCGTACAGGCCCATGTCGGCGCGGCCAGGGCGCTGGCCGAACACGAACGGCTGCACGTGCCAGATCGCGTCGAGCAGGTCGAGCAAGCGCTCGTACGACGCCTCGACCACTGGGCGGTTCTCGTCGGTGCAGCCCACCAGCGCGCGCCGGCCGATCTGGCGGTCGGCGATGAACGCCTGCGCCTTCTCCCAGCGCCGGTCGGGCTGCTGCGGGTCGTGGTCGAGGGGCAGCAGGCGGCGGGCCTTGTCGATGGCCTCGGGGTAGTACCAGCGGTAGTGGAACATCGCCTTGGTGAGCCACTCGTCGGCATAGTCCTCGACCAGTCGGTCGAGGAACGCCACCACCGGATCGGTGGGGGTGAGGCTGCGGCCCGTCACCATGGTCTCGAGCCGGTCGATGAGCGGGCTCGAGTCGATCATCGCCTCGGTGTAAACGCCGTCGGCATCGGGGAAGGCGATCACCGGGATGAGCCGCACGGGCACCGGCGGCAGGTCGTCGAGCGCCGAGTCGCGCAGCACCCAGGTGAACGGGATGCGCCGGTAGCGCAGCACGGCGCGCATCTTCACCGAGTACGGCGAGCCGTACGCGCCACCCAGCTTCAGAGGATGAGTGCTCACTTCTGGCACGGTAACAGACAGAAGTTTCGGCTCGGGACGGCCGGCTGCGGGTGCCTACGGTGGGACATGGAGGACAGCTGCTGCTGTCCGGCCGCCTGCCTGCCGAGCGGCACCCATCCATTCCGTCACCACCTGAGGAGTCGACCATGACGATCACCGTGTCGGAGTCGCCGAGCCCGTTCGTGCGCGGCGTCGAGCCGATCACCGCGAGCGACGACGAGATCCGTGCCGCGCTCGCCGACGCCGTGCTGCCCCCGCTGCTGCCGGCGCTCGCCTACCTCACCGGCGACCTCACCCTGCTGCGGCCCGAGCTGCGCATCGATCCGCTGATGATCGGCATGCCCCAGGGCGGCCTGACCGACGAGCAGCAGGCTGCGATCCGCGAGGTGGCGCTCGAGGTGCTGTGCCGCTATCGCGACGGCGGTTGTGTGCCCGCCCCGGCGCCGAGTGATGCCGACCTGCAGCAGATCCTCGAGTACACCGTCGGCCTCACCGAGGGCATGGCCGCCTACCTGCCACTGCTCGAGGAGGAGCTCGCCTACCGCGGCGAGGACCGACGCGCCCCCGGCTGGGCACTGGCCGACGTCGCCCCCGGTGTCGACGTGTCGGTGGTGATCATCGGCAGCGGCATGTCGGGCATCCTCGCCGCGCACCGCCTGCAGCAGGCCGGCATCGGCTACACCATCCTCGACAAGAACCCCTCGGTGGGCGGCACCTGGCACGAGGCCGCCTATCCCGGCTGCCGGGTCGACAACCCGAACCACAACTACAGCTACAGCTTCGCCCAGCGCCACGACTGGCCGTTCCACTACTCGCCCCAGCCCGTGCTCGAGCAGTACTTCCGCGAGTGCGCCGACGCCTTCGGCGTGACCGCCAACGTGCGGGGTGGTTGCACCGTCGAGTCCGCCGTGTGGGACGACACCGAGCGCCTGTGGACCGTCGCCTACCACGACACCGGCGGCGCCCGCCACGAGCTGCGCGCCAACGCCGTGATCAGCGCCGTCGGCCAGCTGAACCGGCCGCTGTGGCCGTCGATCGACGGGATCACCGACTTCCAGGGGGAGTACTTCCACTCCGCCGAATGGCGCCACGACCTCGACCTCACCGGCAAGCGGGTGGTGGTCATCGGCACCGGCGCCTCGGCACTGCAGTTCATCCCCGAGGTGGCCGCAGTGGCCGGCCACGTCACCGTGCTCCAACGCACGCCGCCGTGGATCGCGCCCACACCTGACTATCACGAGCGTGTCGCCAGCGGCCTGCAGTGGCTCTACCGCCATGTGCCCACCTACAGCGAGCTCACCCGCTTCGCCATCTTCTGGCGGATGGGCGACGGCGCCCTCGAAGGCGTGCGCGTCGACCCGGGCTGGCAGAGCGACGGATCGTCGGTGAGCGAGCTCAGCGAGATGGGCAAGCAGGTGCTGCTGATGTACTACCAGGAGCAGTTCGGCGACCGCCCGGACCTGCTGGCCAAGGTGGTGCCGAACTACCCGCCCGGCGCGAAGCGCGCCGTGCGCGACAACGGCATCTGGGCGCGCACCCTGAAGCGGCCCAACGTCGAGCTGGTCACCGACCCGATCGGTCACATCGACGCGACCGGCATCACGATGGCCGACGGCACCCACCACGACGCCGACGTGATCATCTACGGCACCGGCTACCAGGCGTCGAACTTCCTCACGCCGATGCGCGTGACCGGCCGCGACGGACGCGACCTGCACGAGCAGTGGGACGGCGACGCCCGCGCCTACCTCGGTGTGGTGGTGCCCGGCTTCCCCAACCTGTTCCTGCTCTACGGCCCGAACACCAACATCGTCATCAACGGCAGCATCGTCTACTTCAGTGAGTGCGGGGTGCGCTACATCCTCGGCCTGCTGCGCCTGATGCTCGAGCGCGGTGCCCGTGCCGTGGAGGTGCGCGCCGACGTGCACGACGCCTTCAACGAAGCCGTTGACGCCGAGAACCGGCGGATGGCCTGGGGCTGGA
>DAINND010000298.1:0-4303 GCA_036736065.1 Ilumatobacteraceae bacterium | reverse complement strand
TGGGTGACGGTGGCGCAGGCGGCGACCCCGAGCGCTACTCGCTCGATCTCGGCTCGCGGCGCGGCAAGATCCTGCGCATCGACCCGACGCCCTCGGACGGCCAGGCCTACACGGTGCCCGCCGACAACCCCTTCGTCGACATCGACGGCGCGAGGCCCGAGATCTGGTCGGTCGGCGTTCGCAACCCGTGGCGGTTCAGCTTCGACCGGGAGACCGGCGACCTCTGGATGGCCGACGTCGGCCAGAACCAGGTCGAGGAGATCAACCTGTCGCGTCGTGCCGACGGCGCCGGGCGCGGCGTCAACTATGGGTGGAGCGCGTTCGAAGGCACCCGACGGTTCAACGAGGACCAACCCACCGACGGCGCCACGCCCCCGGTCTTCGAGTACGAGCACGGTGACGCCGGCTGCTCGGTGAGCGGTGGCGCGGTCTACCGCGGGCAGCAGGTCGCTGCACTGCGCGGCTGGTACGTCTACGGCGACTTCTGCAGTGGGCGGGTCGGCGCCCTGCGCCTCGACGACGGCGGCGCCCCGATCGCACTCGACCTGGCCCGTTCGTCATCGGTCGCCGCCGTGCGCGAGGGGCCGGACGGCGAGTTGTACGTCGTGTCGATCGAGGGCGACGTGTCCCGCATCGTCGCCGGCTGATCCGGGGAGCCCTGCCTCACTCGGCCGGCGCGAAGCGCACCGCTCGTCGCTCCGGCGCCGCCTCCACCAGCCGCACCCTGAGCGGGTCCCCCGGCTTCACACCCTCGGCAGCGACCCGCGCGACCACGGCGATGTCGCACAGTTGCATGCGCGCACCGCGCTCGTCGATGTCGGTGACGATGGCGTCGAACACCTCGCCCTCGCGGCCGCGCAGCACGACCGCCTCGACGAGGTCGAGCACCGATCGGTCGAGCTTGTTGGCCACGGACTCGGCCTGCGCCATCACCTCGGGCAGGCGGTCGAACGCTGCCGCCACCTCGCCGGGCACGGAGCCCGTCCGGGCCAGCGCCAACGCGGCGAGCACGACGAACCTGTCCGGCAGGCGGCGCAGCGGCGCCGTGGCGTGGGTGTAGGTGGCCGCCATCGCCGCATGCCACGGCCGCTCACCGGCGCGGTAGGGCACGTAGCGAGCGGCCCCGCCGGCACGCCGGATCGCGAGCATGAACGCGGCGTGCTCGGGCCGCTCGGGTCGCAGCGTGCGTTCGACCTGGCCGAGCGACCACTTCCGTGGCCAGTCGATCTCGAGCGCACGCGCCGTGTGGCGCAGTCGACGAAGCCGACCCTCGTCGGGCGCGTCGAGCACCCGGAACACGCCGGTGCCGGCGGCGAACAACGCGTCGGCGACGGCGAGGTTGGTGGCGAGCGAGAGCGTCGCGTTGTGCTGCTCGACGTCGACCCGTGGCCGGTAGGAGATCCGGTAGTGGCCGTCGTCGTGATGCACTTCCTGCTCGGGCGGCTCGACCCGCGCTGCGCCGCGCCGCTCGTCGGCGGCCGCCATCCGGCGGGCGAACTCGGCCAGATCGGCCGGCAGCTCCTCGGGCCGAGCGGTCTCGTAGGCGAGCTTGGCGCGGTTGTGCACGATGGCCCGCTCGACATCGTCGAGGCGTGGAGTGCCGGACTCGTCGAGGCGCACGACGAACACCACCGCCGGGCGAGGGCCGTCGGGCAGCAGGCTCGCGGCGCCTTCCGACAGCACCGGCGGATAGAGCGGGGCCTTGCCCCCCGGCACGTAGACGGTTGTGCCGCGCACCCAGGCCTCGGTGTCGAGGGGGTCGCCGGGCTGGACGAACCAGCCCACGTCGGCGATCGCGTAGCGCAGCACCAGGTCGCTGCCCGAACGTTCCAGATGGAAGGCCTGGTCGAGATCGGTGGCGCTCTCCGGGTCGAGCGTGACGAAGGGCAGATCGGTGCGGTCGACGTGCTCGGGGCCCGGCCCGCGTCGGACGGCCCCGGTCGCCGCATCGAGCACCTGCTGCGGGAACGCATCGGGGATCGACAGCTCGGCGCGCAGCCTGGCGATGCCCTCGTCGATCTCGCGGGAGTGAGCGGCCGACGTGCGCATCACGAGCCCGTGAAGCGCGGGGCGCGCTTGTCGAGGAAGGCGCGCACACCCTCGCGGTGGTCGGCCGTGGTGAACAGCTGGGCCAGGGTCGCGCTGCCCCGCGCCCCGCGCTCGACCCAGTCGGGGTCGAGCGTGCGCCGGAGGCCGGCCTTGAGCTGCTGCACGGCAAGCGGTGGGTTGGCGGCGATCCGTGCGGCGAGCGAATGAGCCGTGGGCAGCAGCTCGTCATGGGGCACCACCCGGCCCACCAGGCCGATGTCGTGCGCCGTCACCGCATCGATCACGTCGCCGGTGAAGAGCAGCTCGGCGGCCCGTTCACGGCCGACGAGCTGGGCCAGGCGACCGATGCCGGCGACATCGCTCACCAGCCCACGCAGCACGAACAGCTCGCCGAAGCGGGCCTTCTCGCTGGCCACGCGGAGGTCGGCCATCAGCGCCAGCTCCATGCCCCACCCCACGGCGGCGCCATTCACTGCGGCCACGATCGGCAGGTCGCACTGCAGCAGGGCACCGGCGGCCGGGGTGAGCCGTGGTGTGCGCTCGCTCGTCGACAACGGCGCCGCGCCTTCGGCCCCACCACCCATCACCTGGCGGACGGCGTCGCCACTGCAGAACGCCGGGTCGGTGCCGGTCACCACCAGGCATCGCGCACCCGTGGCGGGGGCCTCACGCACGAGCCGTTCGAGCTCGGCGTACATCGCGTGGGTGAGTGCGTTGCGGGCGTCCGGCCGATCGAGGGTGATCGTGCCGACGTGGTGCTCGTCGAGGTTCCAGCGGACGTCACTCATGCGCCGCACCCTAGCCAGCCGCGGCGCGACCGGCGCGTCGAAGCCGGCCGTGTCGTCAGGTCCAGTAAGGCTCGGCCTCGGCTGCGTCGCGCAGCGGCCGTGCGCATGCCTGGACGATCGACGGCTCCTGGGCGGCCAGCCATCCGACTGCGAACCAGGCAGTCGGGTACTGCTCGACCCGGGTGCGGAAGAACGCCTCGGCGACGCTCAGATCGTTGAGCTCTCCGAGTGCCGCCTGGGCTGGCTCGAGTGCATCGAGGAAGCGGCGGACCCGACGGGGCCGGTACAGCGACGCTGTCAACTCGGCCGAATAGCGGAGCCGCTTCACCCGCTTGCGGGTGGCGTGATGCTCCGCGACCGTCGCCGTTGCGAAGTGCCGTGCGTCGCGGACGATCCTGCGGTGAAGGCGCTCGAGGCACCTGCTCGCCGCCACCTCGATGGGCTCGCCCGGCTCGACCGCCGGGTCGCGTGCGTACTCGAGCAGTTCGTGGAGCACCACCGCGTCGAGCGCCTGTCGAGCAACCGCGGCCGGGCCGTCGCGATCATCCGGCACGAGGTCGGTCGATGGCGCGCCCGCAGCCCCGCGCGCCACCGCCCAACGCGACACGACCACGTCGACGTCACGCGACGCGCCGAGCGCTCGGAACACATCGGCGAGCCCGTCCGACCACGACGACTCCACCGGCGGGGTGAGATCGCCGAACTCGCGCAACACGGTGCGCGCCCGGCGGATGCCGACACGGGCCTGGTGGACGTGCTCGGCCGAGCCGTGCCCCGTCGCCAGCGCCTCGAGGTTGCCGACCGCCTGCTGCAGACAGGCCTGCAGCATGGTGCGCACGGCATGGTCCACCGACATCCCCGCGGTCAGGACCACTCGTGTGGCCTTCGCCACCGGCACCGCACGACCCATGTCCTCATCATGAAGTGCCACGGTGGTCGGCACGTGAACACACTCTTACCCCGCCATGAACACTCAGTGGCGATCCTCACCGTTCGAGTTGACAGTTCGGCCGACCGCGCGATGCGTCAGCGGCGGGCCCCCATGAACATGCCCTTCAGCAGGTCGTAGTGCTCGATGCAGTGCCCCGCGCCGTTCACCACGGCCTCGAGTGGCGTGTTCGACATCTTCACCGGCACCTGGGTCTCGCGCTCGAGCCGGCTGGCCAGGCCGCGCAGCAGCCCACCGCCGCCCACCAGGTACACCCCACGGTTCAAGAAGTCCTGGGCCAGCTCGGGAGGCGCCTTGGCCAGGCACCGGACCACCGACGACACGATGCTGCTCCCCACGTCGTCGCCCGCGACGCGGACTTCCTCCGGCGTGAGGATGACGGTCTTGGGCAGGCCGGTCATCAGGTCGCGGCCACGCACCTCGGCCTGGTTCTCGTCGGGGCCCGGCTCGGCCGAGCCGCTAGCCAACTTGACCAAGTAGGCCGTGCGCACACCCCAGGCGATGCCGAGCGCGCGGC
>DAINND010000297.1:0-4328 GCA_036736065.1 Ilumatobacteraceae bacterium | reverse complement strand
AACGCGACGTTGCTGCCTGGACCGCCCGTGGCGTGCGCTTCATCGACCCGATCCGAGCCGAGGAATACGGCAAGGTGACGGTCTTCCTCGACCTCTACGGCAACCCATGGGACCTCATCGAACCTCCCACCAGCATGGGTCACTGAGCCGCTGCGACCACCCAGCCCGAACTTGTTCGACCTTCCGTCGTCGACAACCGAAACTCGAACGAGTTCACGTCCTCACCCAGCGACTCTGGGCACCGAGCAGACCTCCAGGAGCGTCATGACCCGAACGACGAACCGAGCGGGTTCAGCCGGCCCGACCGACGGCCAGGCGTGGGCCGACGAGGTGGTGCTGCGCACGGTCGACGCATTCGCCGACCAAGGTGACGCCACACGTGCCGAGGGCGCCGAGCGCTACATGAAGCACGTCGCCCCATTCCTGGGGATCGCCACGCCGGAACGACGACACCTGCTCCGCACCGCTTGGCAAGGGCTGCCCACGCCAACGAGCGACGAACTCGGCGCAGGTTCCGCAGCACTGATGCACTGCCGCGAACGCGAGTACCACTATGCGGCCTACGACCTGCTCGCCCGCTTCGGACGAGCTGCCGACGAGCACTTTCTCCGACGCTGGTGCACCGTGCTGCTCACCACCACACCGTGGTGGGACACCGTCGACGGCATCGGCACGGCTGCCGTGAGCCCGCTGTGCCGCCGTTTCGGCTCCTCCTCGACGATCGACGAGTGGTCGGAGTCGGGCGACATCTGGCTCATCCGCGCAGCAATCCAACACCAGCGGGGCTGGGGTCGTGACACAGACGTCGATCGTGTGCTCGAGCTGTGCCACCGGCACTGGGTGAACCGCGAGTTCTTCGTGGCAAAGGCGATCGGCTGGGCACTGCGCGACCTCACCCGCATCAACCCCGACGCAGTGCGCCACTTCCTCGGCCACCACTCCGGGAACGCCACCGCCCAACGCGAGGCGGCCCGAGGGCTGGCCAGACCTCCCCGCGGCCGCTGAGCCCTTCGACAACCACGATCAGGCCCGATTGGCGCTGAACCACTCGGCTGCGAAGTCGACCAGGTCGCGCATGCGCATCACCTTGGTGACTGCGCTCCCGAACTGGCCGACACGCACCGCTTCCGTTGACGGGCCAGAAGCCTCGAACGCAGCCCCCACGGCGGGGAAGTCGTCGGAGTCGTAGTCGGTCTGGTCGTACACGACCCAGTGCGACAGGCCGTCGACGAGCGCTCGCGCACCCTCCCGCACGATCCGTTTCGACGGCCACGAGCCACGCACCTCGGCGAGGTGGAGCGAGGTGTTGTTGGCATGATCGACGCCGATCAGCACCACGGTCGCGTCGAGGTCGTACAGGCGGCCGAGCGGCGAGGCGTCGCCAAAACCCTCGTCGAGGTCGTGCGGCTCGATCACTGCTGCAGCGGCAGGCCCGTTCGCCATGTGCGACAGCTGCGGGTGCCTACTGCGCAGCGTGTCGCGCCGCAGCAGAAGCGCCGTCGCCACTGCGCCCATCCGCTCCGGCGGCGTGGAGTACGGGTCGAACGGTGGCGCGTGCTCGCGGATGACCGGCCACCAGTGCTCGGGCACCGGCGGCGCCACCCAGCCCGCCGGGTCGGAGCGATCGGCCGTGTGGGCGGGCATCGTCAGCGTCCCCGTCGGCCCGACGGCCGCGAACAGCGCGTCGATCACCGCCTGCGGGCCGCCTGCCACGTAGCCGATCGCCCGCAGCGACGAGTGCACGATGAGGACGGCTCCGGGCCCCACCCCGAGCCGACGCAGGTCGGAGGCCAGGTCATGACTGGTCCACGGACGCTCCTGCGTTGTCGTCACGGACGCGAGGCTAGGCGGTTGCGAGGCATCCGGCCATCGGCACGCCACCCCCACTACCGTTCCCCCGATGGCTGCCGACCCTGGAGACCGCACGCGCCACTTCGCGGCGATCGAGCGCAAGCACGGCTTGCCCGCAAGCCACTGGCTGGGCCTGCTCGCGGAGCTCGGCGAGGCCAAGTACCCCGAGCAGATGGCGCTGCTACAGGAGGGTCACGGGTTCAGCCGTGCCCATGCCAACGCATTGGTGATGTACCACCGCGGCTCGCCCAGCTCACGCCGCTTCACCACCCACGAGGACTGGCTGGCGCAGCAGGCACCCGAGGCCGCCGACGCCGTGCGGGCGGTCTTCGCGGCCATCCACGAGCGTGTCGCGGGCCTCGCGCCGGTGATCGCATGGAACCAGCCGATGCTGCGCAACGCCGACGGCTACGTGATCGGCTGCTCGGCAGCGACCCGCCACATCAGCATCAACCCGTTCAGCGCGGCGGTCATGGATCGGTTCCGCACACGGCTCGACGCCATCCCGGGCGGCAACGTCACGTCCCACCTGTTCTCCGTGCCGTTCGGGTGGGCCGTCGACGGCGCACTGCTCGGCGAGATGGTCGCCGCACGGCTCGCCGAGCTCACCACGGCCTGAGCCGACGCCGGACGACGTGACCGACGTCTCGCTTGACAACGTCAAGCGTCGCACCTAGACACTGTCACCGTGCAGGTCGCCGCCCCGAGCTCCCCTCCCGTCCATCCCGATGCCGACGTGCAACGTCGCCGGTGGTGGATCCTCGCCATCCTCTGCATCTCGGTGTTCCTCGCCGTGGTCGACAACCTGATCATCAACGTCGCGATCCCGACGTTGGCCCGGGAGCTCGGCGCCACCACCAGTGGGCTGCAGTGGATCGTCGATGCCTACGCGCTGGTGTTCGCCGGCCTGCTGCTGGCCTGCGGCGGCCTCGGCGACCGGTTCGGACGACTGCGCGTGATGCAGATCGGCCTGGTGCTGTTCGGTGCCTTCTCGGCATGGGCGGCGTTCACCGACTCGACCGGTGAGCTGATTGCGGCGCGCGGCCTGCTCGGCGTCGGCGCCGCGCTCATCTTCCCGAGCACGCTGGCGATCCTCATCGATGTCTTCCGCGACCCGACCGAGCGAGCCAAGGCCATCGGCGTGTGGTCAGCCGTGTCGGGCGCCGCAGTGGCGTTCGGCCCGGTGGCGGGCGGCTTCCTCCTCGAGCACTTCTGGTGGGGATCGGTGTTCTTGATCAACGTCCCCATCGTGGTGGTCGCCCTCGTGCTGCAGTGGCGGTTCGTCCCCGAGTCACGCGACCCCGAGCCCAAGCGGCTCGACGGGCCGGGCTTCCTGCTGTCGATCTCGTTCGTCTCGCTGCTCGTGTACACGATCATCGAGGGCCCCCATCGGGGCTGGTCGAGCGCAGCGACCCTCGGTGGCTTCGCCGGGGCGATCGTCCTCGGCGTCGGGTTCGCGCTCCGCGAGCTGCGCGCCGAGCAACCGCTGCTCGACGTCCGCGTCTTCCGCAACATGCGCATCACGGCGGCGACGATCTCGATCTTCATCGCCTTCTTCTCGCTGTTCGGCTTCACCTTCCTCGTCACCCAGTACTTCCAGTTCGTGCGCGGCTACAGCCCCTTCGAGTCCGGCCTGCGCACGCTGCCGTTCGCCGTCGGCGCGGCGATCACGGCCCCGATCGCCGCCCGCCTCGCCCTGCGCTTCGGTCCGCGCAGGGTGATCCCTGTCGGATTGCTGGCGATGGGCATCGCCCAGCTCGGGGCGAGCACGTTCGAGGTCGGCTCGGCCTACTTCGGGCCAGTCGTTGCCAGCATGGTGCTGATGGCGAGCGGCCTGTCACTCGTGACGAGCCCGGCGTCGGAATCGGTGATGGGCTCGCTGCCGCGCGAGATGGCAGGTGTCGGCTCGGCGATCAACGACACCAGCCGCGAGGTGGGCGGCACGCTCGGCGTCGCGATCATCGGCAGCATCTTCGCCTCGGTCTACGGACCGAAGGTCGTCGAACTGCTCACGGGCCTCGGGGTGCCGGGCTCCGCCGTCTCGGCGGCCGAGAGCTCGGTGGGCGCGGCGTTCGGCGTCGCCGAGCAACTCGGCGAACCGGCAGTGGCGGACTCGATTCGCGCTGCGGCGAGCGCCTCGTTCCTCGACGGGTTCCAGACCGCCTGCATCCCCGTCGGCATCGTGGCGATCTGTGGGTCGCTGCTCGCCCTTCGGTTCCTCCCCGAGCGCATCGCCCGCACGGAGCGCCCCTGACCCGCCGACAGGGGTCCGCTCACCGAGCGATTGCGGCACCGCGAGATAGCATTTATACTATCTAGCGTGGGCCGGAAGCCGAAGAATGAGACCCCGGTGCACAACCGACTCGAGGCGGCCCGCGAGGCGCGCGGCCTCAGTCGCGCCGAACTGGCCGATGCTGCCGACGTGCACTACCAGACGATCGGCTACATCGAGCGCGGCGAGTACAGCCCGAGCCTGT
>DAINND010000296.1:0-4333 GCA_036736065.1 Ilumatobacteraceae bacterium | reverse complement strand
GAGGTCTAACTCGCATCGGTAGTGCACCCGCTCGGCACCGGCGACGCCGTCGAGGTACCAGTTGCCCGGCACCCGCGCGGGCTGCCACGGCCCGTCGAGCGACGTCGCCGACTCCCAGCCGGCATCGAGGCGGAGCTCGGCCGTCACGACCGCCACAGCCTGAGGTCGTTCATCCGCACGGCGAGACGGGTGAGCGCCTCGAGCTGCACCGCGGCGTCTGCCGGCGCCGACCCTGCCGCCACAGCGCTGCGCAGGCGGCGCAGCCGATGGCCGAGCTCGCCCACGGGCACACCGAGCTGCTCGGCGCCCGCGCTCACATGGGCCACGGTCGTGAGCCGGAAGTGGGCCACGGCTGCGGCCACCCGCTCCGCAGCGGCGAGCGGCCCGATCACGTAGCGGTCGGTGTGGCCACGGTCATCGAGGTGCACGGTGCGCAGCGTCCCGTCGGCGGCGACCTGTCCGGCAGGGTCGACCTCGCCGGACAGCAGGACCCGCCACGCGTCGAGGCCGGCCGCGGCAGGCACCGTGACGTCGCAGCGCTCGGCAGCCACGACGTGCCAGGCGTCGTCGCTGCGCGCAACGGTGGTCTGGCCCTGCGAGCTGCGCAGTTCGCCGACACGGGCATCCTCACCGTGCAGCAGCGCGGCGACCACGCAACCGTCACTGTCGACGGCCGCCCACGACACGGACGCGGCGCCGATGCGGGCATCGATGCCTTCGACGGTGCCCGCCCAGGTCTGCGCCCCACGATTGACGACGGTGAGGTAGTGGCGACCCGACGCACCGCGACGGCGCCCGACATCGACCCCCAGCCCGGTCGGCGCGGGCGCGACCCAGGCGGGCAGCCCCGCGAGCAACGCGCAGGGCCGCAGGTGCTCGTCGTGCGACGGGGCACCGCCGGCGAGCAGCACCGCACCGGCTCGGGCGGCAGCCACGTCGGCGAGCCGCTGTTGCGCCGCACGCGACATCACGCGCACGTCCGGGACGATGACGCACTCGTAGCCGTGCAGGTCGGCGCGAGCCGCGTCGACCACATCGGGCTCGATCCCGGCAGCCACCAGGACGTGGGCGACCTCGAGGCCGGCACGCGCCGCGCTCGCGTGCGCGGCGAGCGCCTGCAGTTCACTACCCGCTGCCACGGCCACACCCGCGATCGACCCGTCGTAGCGGGCCAGGCGCTCACCCGCCTGATCGGTCGCGATCGCCACCGAGGCGGTCAAAGGCGACGCAGCGAGGTCGGCGCCACCGGCCTCCAGGGCCAGGAACAGGCAGCGCAGGTTCCACCACCACGGCAGGGCCGTGCCGTCGGGCAGGATCGGCGCCTCCTCGGCCCAGCGCTGGAACGAGCCGATCGCCGCCGGCTCGGGCTCGGACGAGTGCAGCATGTAGATGCAGGGCGCATCCATGCCACCGACGAGCGAGCACTGCAGGTAGAACGCCTGACGCGCCGAGATCTCGGGCACCAGGTGGGGCAGGCCGGGGTCCGACAGCGTGTGCGCCAGCCGGGTGCGCCACCACGCATGGTGCACGTACTCGGCGTCGTTCATCCTGTACCAGTCGGTGCCGGCGATCATCTCCGCCGGGTCGACGTCCTCCGCATAGACGTTCTGGCCGAGCCAGCCCGACGACTCGGTGAGCGCAGCCGGATCGACGATCATCGACGCGAGCGGGTGTGGCATGCACAACCAGTCGTGGAACAGCAGCACCGAGCCCCCGAGCACGCTGCGCACCGAGGCGGCGAAACTGCCGAGCCCGGAGGCCACCTGCGCGTCAGCGAAGCGATCGACATCGAGCCACGGGCGAACGCCCTCGGCGGAGCCGGGAGCGTCCCAGTGCCGCGGCATCGGCACCTCGCCGAACGATGCGTGCGCTGTGCCCCATGCGTCGTTCAGCGCGTCGATGGCCCCGTACTCGGCAACCAGCCAGTCGGTCCACCGCCGCTCGTCGGCGTAGTCGGCGCGCAGCGGCGACGCGGCCTCGTCCGCCTCGTGCACCAGCATCCCGTCGCCCGGCGCCTCGTTGTCGATCTGCCATGCCCACAGCGTCGAGCCGGCGAAGTGGGCGAGCGCCCGGGCCACCGCAGCCAGCCACTCCCCCGACCGGGCCTGGTAGCCCGGCGAGTCGTACGAGAGCCGCGGGTCGAAGGAGTCGCTGTGGCGCATCGTGCGCCCGTCGTATCGCTTGGCCCACCAGTCGGGGTGGGCTTCGATCAACCAGGTCGGCACGCCGCCACCCAACATCTCGGCATCGCAGAACGGGCCGGGCTTGGCGATGAAGCCGAGGCCGGCGTCGGCGCAGGCCTGGACGAAGCCGACGAGGTCGCGCTCGGGCAGCGAGTGACCGTCGAGGTCGAGCGCTCCGTCGACCGGCTCGTGGTGCAGCCACGGGATGTAGGTCGACACGGCATTGGCGCCCGACTGCCGGGCGCGCAGGATCATCAGGTCCCACCGCTCGCGCGGCACCCGGTAGTAGTGGATCTCGACCACGCGCCACGTGTCCGCCGTCGGGAGCCTCTGTGTGGTTCGACTGCTCACGTTGTGGGCATCCCTTCGTGCCGGTGAGGTTGACACCCTCGATGAAGACCTTCTGGGCGAAGAAGAACATCACGATGAGGGGCAGCACGAACACCACCGATGCGGCCATGGTGAGGTTCGACTCACCGGTCTTGGCCAGGGCGGTGTTCAGCCGCGCGAGCCCCACGGCGAGGGTGAGGCTGTCCTCGTTCTCGAGGTAGATGTTCGGGCCGAAGAAGTCGCTCCACGAGAAGAGGAACTGGAACAACGCGACCGCCATGATGCCCGGCTTGGCCATGGGCACGACCACCCGGGTGAGGATCCAGCCCTCGCCAGCGCCGTCGATGCGGGCCGCGTCGATCACATCACCGGGCAGGGTCATGAAGAACTGGCGCAGCATGAAGATGCTGAAGGCGTCGCCGAAGAACGCGGGCACCGTGAGTGGCAGCACCGAGTTCAACCACCCGAGGCTCGTGAAGATCTGGAACTGCGTCGGGAACAGCACCTGGTACGGGAGCATCATCGTCGCCAGCACGATCACGAACACGGTGGTGCGGCCGCGCCAGCGCATCCAGCTGAACGCGTAGGCCACCGGCACGCAGCTCACCACGGTGCCGATGGTGGCGAGCAGGCACACCTGGAGCGTGTTGACGAAGTACTGCGCCAACGGCACCCGGTCGAACACCTCGCGGTAGTTGCCCCACTCGAACGTCTCGGGCCACAGCGCCGACGTCTTCGCCTGGGTGATGGGCATCACCGACTGCAACAGCATGAACAGCAGCGGCAGCGCGAACATCGCCGCCAGCCCGATGAGCACGGCGTGGCGGCCGATCGCGAGCAGCACGGCGTGCCGGCGCGGTGGGCGCTGACGGCCGGGAGGGATCGACAGGGCTGCGCTCATCGGGGCTCCTCGGCAGCGGTGTGCACCCATTTGCGGCGGCTGAGCATCAGCACGATGGTGATGGCGAGGGTCATGAGGAACATCAGCCAGGCCATGGCCGCAGCCATGCCGATGCGGCCGTCCTGGAAGTAGCGCAGCTGCAGCATGGCGTAGGTGAGCAGCGCGCCGTCCGGCTCACCGGTGAGCCGCCCCTTGCGCACGCCTTGGCTGATCACAAAGGCTTGATCGAAGCTCTGCAGCACACCGATGAGACCGGTGAGCAGGGTGAAGAAGATGACGGGCGACACCATCGGCAGCGTGACGTGCCGGAACTTGCCCCACCGCCCGGCGCCGTCGAGCTCGACGGCCTCGTAGAGCGACCGGGGCACGTCGACGAGGCCGGCGAGGAACACGAGCATCGTGTCGCCGAGCGCCCACACCCCCACCATGATGAGCGCCGGTTTGGCCCACTCGGGGTCGCGGAACCACAACGGCGCCTCGAGGCCGACCAACTCGAACAGGCTCGACACCGGCCCGCCGCGCTTGAGGAGGAAGAAGAACAGCGCGCCGCTCGCCACGGCGGGCACGACGGCCGGCACGTAGAACAGCAGGCGGTAGGCGCCGTTGCCGCGCCGCGGCGTGGCCAGCAGCGCTGCGGCCAGCAGCGCGATGAGGAGACGGATCGGCAGCCCGATCAGAGCCAGGTAGGCCGTGTTGCGCAGCGCCTGGCCGAGGTCCGGGTTGCTGGCGAGCGTCTCGTAGTTGGCGGTCCCCACCCACCGCGCCGGCTTGCCGTAGCGCTTGGTGGTGAAGGACCAGTAGAGCGAGTTGATGATCGGGTACAGCACGAACGTGCACACCCCGATGATCCAGGGCGACAAGAGCGCGAGGACCGTCCAACGCCGGGGGGGGGGGGGGGGGGGGGGGGGGGGGGGGGGGG
>DAINND010000295.1:0-4347 GCA_036736065.1 Ilumatobacteraceae bacterium | reverse complement strand
GGCGACATCGGGGGGGGCACGACCGAGGGGGCGGTGAGCGCGCTCGGGGGGAGCGTCACTGCGCAGGCGGGCCGCGTCGCCGGCGACGAGCTCGACGACGCGGTGATGCAGTACCTGAAGAAGGAGTTCTCCCTGGCGATCGGCGATCGCACGGCGGAGGAGATCAAGGTGCACATGGGCTCGGCGTGGCCGCTCGATCATGAGCTGCCCGCCGCCGTGCGCGGCCGCGACATGATCAGTGGCCTGCCGCGCACCGTTGCCGTCACCACCGAGCAGATCCGCGAAGCGCTCGCCGAGCCGGTGGCCGACATCGTCGACGCCGTGAAGACGACGCTCGACAAGACACCTCCCGAGCTGGCCGCCGACATCATGGAGCGAGGCATCACCCTCACCGGTGGTGGCGCGCTCCTCGCCGGCCTCGACATGCGCCTCGCGCACGAGACCGGGATGCCCATCAACATCGCCCACGAGCCACTCTTCAGCGTCGTGATCGGCTCGGGGCGGGCGCTCGAGAACATCGACGCGATGCGGGGACTGATGTCGCTCGGCGGCGACGAGTAGCCGGCGGGGTCCATGGCCGCCTACTCGATGGGCCGCAAGCGGGTCATTGCCGTCTTGGCGCTCACCTCCATCTTGCTGATCACCCTCGATCAGCGCGGCACCGCGGTGATCGACCGCGCGAGGAGCCTCTTCCACCTCGTCATCGAGCCGTTCGACACGGCGGCGCGCACGATCACCCGGCCGGTGGTCACTGCCTGGCGCGGCGTGTTCGACTACCGCGACCTCGAACGGGAGAACGAGGTGCTGCGCGCGGAGATCGAGGCTCAGCGGGGTGCGTTCATCGAGGCCAAAGCCGCGATCTACGAGTACCAGGAGCTCCTCGCACTCAACCGGCTCGTCGGCACGGGTGGCTTCCCGAGCGTGACGGCCCAGGTGCAGGGCGGTTCGCCCGGCAACTTCCAGAACACCGTCGAGATCAACAAGGGCGGCATCGATGGCATCGCCGTGGGCATGCCCGTCGTCAACGGCGCCGGCCTGGTCGGCAAGGTCACGCGGGTGTTCCCGAGCTCGGCCATCGTGCAACTGGTCGTCGATCCCGGCTTCAGCATGCGCGCGAAGGTCCTGACCCCGGTCGGCGAGGCGGCGCCGGGCACCACGCCGCCCGCCGGTCCGGCTCCCTCGACCACGCTCCCCGGGTCTGGCCCCGGCACGTCGACCACCACGACCTCGACCACGATCGCCCCGACGACGACGACCGTCCCGCCGCCGATCCTGCTGAACGACCCCCTGGCCCCCGTCCCGCTCGTCACCCCGACCACCACCACGCTGCCGCCCGCCATCGAAGGCGGGACCACGGTGCCGACGACACCGGTCGAGGTGCAGCGCGAGACCGGCACGGTGGTCGGCCAGGGTGTCGGTCGACCGCTGCTGCTGCGTTTCGTCGACGACTCGGCCACGACCGGCCGGATCGAGGTCGGCTCCACCGTCGAGACCGCCGGTGGCCTCCAGTCGCTCGCGCCGCCCGGCATCCCCATCGGGACGGTGAGCAGGGTCGCCAAGCAGAGCGGCTCCCGGGTGCCCATCATCGAAGTCGAGATCGGGGCCGGTGACCTGTCGAGGCTCAACTTCCTCGTCGTGCTGCTCTACGTGCCGAACACCGGCGCGGGCTGAGCACCGATGCGTGCGTTCCTCACCGGGCCGTTCATCCGGCTGGCACCCGTGGTGCTCGTCGTGCTCGCCCTGCAGCGCACGATCCTCACCGAGGTGACCTTCCGAGGTGTGGTGCTGCCGCTCGCACTCGCCTTCGCTGCCTCCGTCGGTGCAGGGGCCGGGAGCGAACGCGGGGCGATCGCCGGCTTCGTCGTCGGGCTGATGTACGACCTCGCGGCCGGCACGCCGCTCGGCCTCACCGGCCTGGTGTTCGCGCTCGCCGCGTTCATCGCCGGCTACGCCTTCGTGTTCACGCCGGTCCCGCCGTGGTGGCTCTCGGCGCTGTTCGCAGCCATCGGCGCGACGATGGGCGAGCTCGCCCAGCCGATCGCCCGCACGCTGATCGGCAGCGACGGGTGGTTCGACCGACGGCTCGTGACGATCCTGCCGGTGACCTTCGTGTTCACAGCCCTGGTCGCGCCCCTGCTCGTGCCGATCGGGCGGTGGTGCATGGGCGTGAAGAGGCCCCGCTGGAGAGTGATCCCCGACTGAGCATCGGGGTCCCGCAACGGGCGGCGCGCCCGCTTCGAGGGCCCGGTCGGCCAGAATGGAGCCATGGCAGGAGATCGACGGAGTGCTCGCCTCGGCGTGCTCGCGCTCGTCGCCGTGCTCCTGATCGGCGCAGTCGGCACCCGGTTGTGGTTCCTCCAGAGCGTCCAGGCGCTCGAGTACCAGGAGCAGGTCGACATCGCAAAGCAGCGTGTCGTCTACATCCCGCCCGAGCGGGGACGGATCTTCGACGCCGACGGCCGGGTGCTCGCCGACAACCAGATGGTCCTCACCGTCACCGTCGACTGGTCCGTGATCCGCAACCGCCCGAAGACGCGCGCAGCGCTGTTCGAGCGTCTCTCGGGACCGCTCGGCCTGCCTCCCGAGGAGCTCGAGTCCCGGTACGAAGAGGGCGTCAACCTCTACGACCCGCTGCTGCCGATGCCCCTCATCGAAGACGTCGACGAGGAGACGGTGCAGTTCCTGTTGGAGCGTCGCGAGGACTTCCCGGGCATCGGTGTCACCGAGACGTGGCGCCGGGTCTACCCCTACGCTCCGCTGGCGAGCCACGTGGTCGGCTACATGGGAGCGCTCAACGCGGACAACATCGACGAGTACCTCGCGCTCGGCTACAACCGCAACGAGCGGGTGGGCCAGTTCGGCGTCGAACTGAGCATGGAGCGTGAGCTGCACGGCACCTGGGGCAAGCAGGTGTGGGAGATCGACGCCGCCGGCCACGCCGTGCGCCTCCTCGAAGAGGTCGAGCCGGTGGCGGGCTACGACATCCAACTCACGATCGATCTCGATGTGCAGCAGTACGCCGAGCAGGCGCTCCAGACCAAGCTCCGCCAGCGCCGCGACCTGCCCACCGACAGAGTGGCGTGCCGGTGCGCTGACCTCGCTGCGCGCAACCCCATCGACCCCGACGACCCGGAGGGCAAGCGGGTCTTCGCGAGCTCGGAGGAGTTCGGCGACCAGGAGTGGATCCAGTACAAGGCCCCCGCCGGGTCTGCCGTGGTGCTCGACCACACCAATGGCCACGTCATCGCGATGGCCAGCTACCCGACGTTCGACAACCGTTGGTTCAACGCTGGCATCAGCAAGGAGAAGTTCAACCAGATCTTCCCCTCGACCGACGACCCCGACAAGTCGATCCTGGTGAACCGTGCGGTGCAGGGCCGCTACAACATCGGCTCGACGATCAAGCCGTTCATCTCGTTCTCGGCGATGCACAGCCAGCTGATCGGCCCGTACGACACCTACTTCGACCAAGGCACCTACACGCTGACGTCGATCGATGCAGAGACGTGCCAGTTGGTGCGCTGCGTCTCCCGCACCGCGCTCGACCCCTTCAACAAGCCCAGTCAATACGGTCCGGTGAACGTCGAGGACTCACTCGCGGTGAGCTCGGACGCGTTCTACTACCGCCTGGCCGAGATGTTCTACACACTGCCCGGCCGACGCGATGAGCTGAAGGCCGACCTCGAGATGTTCGGGTTCGGCGCCGACACCGGCATCGAGTTGCCCTTCGAGTGGGACGGCCGCATCCCCGACGACGATGTCAAGCGCAAGCTCGTCGAAGCGGGTGTGCTGCGCGAGGACGAGGTGCCCTTCCTCGTCACCGGTGACCTCGTCCAGGTGTCGATCGGTCAGGGCCTGTTCGCCAGCACGCCGCTCCAGCTGGCCAACGCCTACGCCGCCATCGCGAACAACGGCTTCGTCATGAAGCCGCGCATCGTGAAGGCCATCTACGCGCCGCTCACGCCGGACGGGGCGCCGGCGATGGCCGACCTCGCCGCCGGCACGATCGTCGAGGACTTCTCCCGTCCGACCATCGTGCGCCAACTCGACATGCCTCCCGAGTACCGCGATCCGATCATCCGTGGCCTCAGTCGCGTGATCTGCCCCACCTTCAGGACGAAGAAGTGCGGTGTGAACTACCTCAGGTACCGGGCGACCACGGGTGAGGGCCTGTTCAAGGACTACCCCCATGACGCCCTGCCGATCGCCGGCAAGACCGGCACGGCCCAGGGCGCCGGGCAGTACCCCTGGAACGACTCGTCGGTGTTCGCCGGGTTCAGCCTGACCGAGGGTCGGCCCTACACGGCGGCCGCCTACCTCGAGAAGAGCGGCTACGGCTCGAAGGCT
>DAINND010000294.1:0-4350 GCA_036736065.1 Ilumatobacteraceae bacterium | reverse complement strand
GCCGCCCGCCGGTGCCGGGCAACCAGCTCACCAACCTCTGAGCTCGATCCGGAGTCCTGGCACCTGAGCGCCGAGGCCACCACCTAGCATCGAGACCCGTCCCCACCCCGCAGCCCCGAGGAGCCCGTTGTGTTGTCGAACCTGAAGAACGTCTTCAAGGTTGCAGATCTGCGCAACAAGGTGCTCTTCACCTTGGCCATGATCGCCCTCTACCGCTTCGGTGTGGCGATCCGGGTGCCGGGCATCGATCAGGACGCGGTCAAGCAGTTCCAGGAAGGTGTGCGCACCCAGGGTGCGCTCGGCTTCCTCAACCTGTTCTCCGGTGGCGCGTTCGGCAGCTTCTCGATCTTCGCCCTCGGCATCATGCCGTACATCACGGCGAGCATCATCATGCAGGTGCTCGGCGTGGTGATCCCCAAGCTCGAGCAACTCCAGCAAGAGGGCGCGGTCGGCCAGCGCAAGATCACGCAGTACACGCGCTACATGGCCATCGGCCTCGCCCTCATCCAGGCCACCGGCCTCACCTTCATCTTCGGCCAGGGCCGTGGGAGCGCCTTCTTCGGGGCTGCCCAGGCGGTGCCGAACGTGCAGTTGCTGCCCGACGGCATGTGGCCCCGCGGCTACCTCGTGATCCTGACCCTGGTCGCCGGCACGGCGCTGCTGATGTGGCTCGGCGAGCTCATCGGCCAGCGCGGCATCGGCAACGGCATGAGCATGCTCATCTTCGCCTCGGTCGTGGCCGAGCTGCCGTTCAGCTACTACTCGATCCTGCAGAGCCGGAAGTGGTTCGTCTTCGCCCTGCTGGTGGCGCTCAGCATCGGCATCGTGCTGGCAGTGGTGCGTGTCGAGCTCGCCCAACGGCGCATCCCCGTGCAGTTCGCGAAGCGGGTGGTCGGCCGGCGCATGTACGGCGGCCAGAACACCTACATCCCGCTCAAGGTCAACCAGAGCGGCGTCGTGCCGATCATCTTCGCCAGCTCCGTGCTGTTGCTGCCCGTGCTGCTGTCGAACATGCTCGGCGCCAACGACGGCACCGGCTGGCGCGCCTGGATCCAGCGCAACATCGACAAGTACATCGTCAACAGCCAGAACATCGTCTACATCACGCTGTTCGCGCTGATGATCATCGCCTTCGCCTACTTCTACAACTCGATCGCCTTCGACCCGATCCGCCAGGCCGACCAGTTGCGCCGCCAGGGTGGCTTCATCCCCGGCATCCGCCCCGGCCCGCAGACCGAGCGCTACCTGGCCAAGGCCGTCAACCGCATCACTCTGCCGGGCGCAGTGTTCGTCGCGATCATCGCCATCCTGCCCTACCTGCTGCTGTGGGCCGGAGACGTGCAGACCTTCCCGTTCGCCGGCACCACGGTGCTGATCGCGGTGGGCGTCGCCCTCGAGCTGATGCGCCAGATCGACAGCCAGTTGATGCTGCGCAACTACGAGGGGTTCCTGAAGTGACACCGACCCGGGTCTGCTCGGGTCGCTGAGGTCACCGTGATCCCCGGCGCGCGGCTCATCCTGCTCGGTCGCCAAGGCGCCGGGAAGGGCACCCAGTGCGTCCGTTTGTCGCGCCACTACGTCGTGCCGCACATCTCGACCGGTGACATGTTGCGCGCCGCCGTGCGCGAGGGCACCGAGCTCGGCCGCATCGCCAAGGAGGTCATGGACGCCGGCAGCCTCGTCGGGGACGAGATCATGGTCGGCATCGTCGAAGAGCGCCTGCGGCGCGAGGACGCCCGCACCCGCGGCTACATCCTCGACGGCTTCCCGCGCACGGTCGGCCAGGCCCACGAGCTCGACCGGATCACGGCTGAGCGGCCGATCGATGTGGTGCTCGACCTCGACGTGCCGCGCGAGCTGGTGCTCGAGCGGATCTCGTCGCGCAGGGTGTGCCGCGACTGCGGCACGAACTACGTCGAGTCGCAGCTCGATCGCAGCGGGCCGATCTGCGAGGTGTGCGGTGGTGAGGTCGTGCAGCGCGACGACGACACGCCCGACGCGATCAACCGGCGGCTCGACCTCTACGAGGAGCAGACCTCGCCGCTCATCGAGTACTACGGCCGCGACGGCCGGCTGGCCGTGGTCGACGGGGTCGGTTCCCCCGACGAGGTGTTCCGTCGGCTCACCGGTGCGGTCGAAGCGGCCCGTCGGTCGAGCTGAGCGGTGATGCGCCGACTGCCCAGGCGTCGGCCCCAGGACCTCGTCGCGATGCGCGAGGCGGGCAGGGTGGTGGCGCGCATGCATGCCGCCATCCGCGCCGCTGCCGTCCCGGGCGCCACCACGGCCGAGCTCGACGCCGTGGCTCGTGACGTGCTCGCGGCCAACGGGGCGACGAGCAACTTCCTCGGCTACCACGGCTTCCCGGCGACCATCTGCGCATCGGTGAACGATGAGCTCATCCACGGGATCCCCGGGCCGCGGGTGCTGCGCGACGGCGACCTGCTCTCGGTCGACTGCGGCGCGATCGTCGACGGTTGGCACGGTGACGCGGCGTTCACGGTGCAGGTCGGCTCGACGACCCCGGACGCCCAGGCGCTGCTCGCCACGGCCGAGCGAGCGCTGGCTGCAGCCGTGGCCACGATGCGCCCGGGGCGCCGCGTCGGTGACATCGGGGCAGCCGTCGACGCTGTCGTGTCGGCGGCCGGCTACGGCTCACCGCGCGACTACTGCGGGCACGGCATCGGTCGGGCGATGCACGAAGAGCCCGATGTGCCCAACCGCGGCCGCCGCGGCAAGGGCCCCGAGCTCGAGCCCGGGGTGGTGCTCGCCATCGAGCCGATGCTCATCGCCGGCGGCCGAGACGACGTCCGCGAGCTCGACGACGGCTGGACGGTCGTGCGCGCCGACGGATCGCTGTGCGCACACGTCGAGCACACGGTGCTGGTCACCGAACAGGGCCCCGAGATCCTCACCCGGCTCTGACGGCCGCAGCGGCCGGCCAGGCCCGATCGATCGCTGCGTTCAGCGCACGTCGGGTCGGTTGCTCGACGAGCGCATAGGCGGCAGCGCCCACGGCGATGGATGCTGCGACCTGCAGGCAGAAGACCCACACCCCCTGCCACTGCTCGCCCTCGCCGATGAGCACCACAGCGATCAGGACGTGCCAGAGGTAGATGCTGTACGAGCGCTCCCCCAGCCATCCCAGTGGGTGGCTCGAGAGCACCGCATCGATGGGTCGGGGAAGCCGGTGGTCGGCCGCGGCACCGACGACGACTGCGGTGCAGATCGACACCGCAGGGACCGCGAGCACCAGCGCAACCTGCGGGACCTCGTACCACCGAGGCGTCGCCGCCAGTGCCGTTCCCAGGACGATGGCGGCGCCGGTGACGAGCGGCGTCGGGACCGCGAGGCGTCGACCGGGCACGGTCATGCCGAGTGCAACGCCGAGCAAGAGCCCGTCCAGTCGTCCTGGTGTCGCCAGGTATGCGGTCCAGCCAGTCGGGTCGACCAGTCCGAGCAGCACGACCCGTGTCGCCGCCGAGAGCAGAGCGCACACGACGAGCAGGGCGATGGCGATGCGTTGCGAGTGGCTGCGCACCACCAGGAGCAGGGTCGGCACGACGAGATAGAACTGCCACTCGAGCGACAGCGACCAGAGGTGTTGGGTCGGCGAGGTCGCAGGGCCCCGGAGGATCATCTCGACATTCGCGACCTGCAGCAGCCCGGCAAGGAAGGCCCGGCGCTCGACAGGGGTGCCGCTGGAGAGCAGCACGAGGACTGCGACGGCGAGGTAGACGATCAGGGCAGGCAGCAGACGGGCCGCACGTCTGGCGAGGAACTCTGCCGGGCTGGCGCCGGCTGCATGCCGCCGCGCCCACGTGGTGGTGATGACGAACCCGCTGACCACGAAGAAGACGTCGACGCCGAGCCAACCGCCGCTGCCGATCGGGGTGAGACCGACGTGGTAGCAGACCACGGTCAAGACGGCGGCGCCTCGCAGGCCGTCGAGTGCTGCCCAGTGCATACCGCATGCTGGCGGCAGGACGGACGGATTCCCAGGGGTCGGACGGCGGGGCGTCGGGGTCGTACGTCAGCGCTGGGCGATGCCGTCCACGACGACCGGGACGCCGCGGTACACCGTGTGCCGCACCTTGCCGCGCACCTCCCGGCCTGCGTACGGGGTGTTGCGGCTCTTGCTCGCCAGCCGGCCCGGGTCGACGGTCCAGGTCGCCGAGGCGTCGAACACGGCGAGGTTCGCCGGCTCGCCGGCCGCCACCGGCCTGCCGTGCTCATCGAGGCCGGCGATCGTCGCTGGCTTCCAGCGGAGCGCGGCGACCACGGCTGCGAGCGTCATGGCGAGCTCGGTCAGGGCGAGGGCCAGCGCGGTCTCGAGGCCGAGCATCCCCGGTG
>DAINND010000293.1:0-4361 GCA_036736065.1 Ilumatobacteraceae bacterium | reverse complement strand
CGGCGGACAAGGCCACGCTCGACGGCCTTTCGATGGAGCTCGGGCTCGGTCTTCAATGGGTCCAGCCCGCGGAGCTGGCGGTCGGCGTCGGCTCGGTCGATCATCGCCTGCGGGGTGGAGCGGCGTCGGCCGCCTCGTCGGTGTCGAGCGCAGCAAGGGCCCGCACCGTCGCCTGCGGGGTGGAGCGGCCTCGGGCTCGCCGCGAGCAGCGCCAGACCGCGTCGCACCGGAGATTCATCTCCCGGACACGCTCTCCAACTTGACTCAGTCCAGAATTCGGTGGTGGACTGAGCGCGTGCCCATGTCGATCGAGCCCGCCGAGCACCTGCGCCTGCACGGCCTGCAGGTGACCGCGCAGCGCATGGCACTGCTGCGCGCCGTCGACGCGCGCCCCCACGGCACCGCCGACGACTTCATCGAGATCGTCCGCCGCGAGATCGGCACCGTGTCGCGCCAAGCCGTCTACGACGGGCTCGCCCTGCTGGTGGAGAAGGGCGTGCTGCGCCGCATCCAGCCCGCCGGCTCACCCGCCCGCTACGAGGAGCGCGTCGGCGACAACCACCACCACCTCGTCTGCCGCGACTGCGGGCTGATCGTCGACGTCGACTGCGCCGTCGGCACCCGCCCCTGCCTCACCGCAGCCGAGGACGCCGGCTTCGAGATCGACGAAGCCGAGGTCGTCTACTGGGGCCGCTGCCCCAACTGCCGCACGACCAGCACCGGCGCGGCCGACCACGATCCGGCCACCGCCGCGCACCACCTCTCCACCCACCATCACTGATCCAGCCAGCAGTACCGACCCATCCCACCCAACCCCTTCACCACAACGAGGAATGACATGACCGACGTCACGAAATGCCCCGTGATGCACCAGGGCCACCAGGCCACGGGCATCACCGCCAACCAGCACTGGTGGCCCGAGCAGCTCAACCTGAAGATCCTGCGCCAGAACCACCCGGGCGCCGACCCGATGGGCGCCGACTTCGACTACGCCAAGGCGTTCATGAGCATCGACTTCGACGAGCTCGCTCGCGACGTCGACGCCATCATGACCGACTCGCAGGACTGGTGGCCGGCGGACTACGGCCACTACGGCCCGTTCTTCGTGCGCATGACCTGGCACGCAGCCGGCACCTACCGCGTCTACGACGGCCGCGGTGGCGGCGGCACCGGCGCCCAGCGCTTCGCCCCGCTCAACAGCTGGCCCGACAACGGCAACCTCGACAAGGCCCGCCGCCTGCTGTGGCCCGTCAAGCAGAAGTACGGCGCCAAGCTGTCGTGGGCCGACCTGCTGATCTTCGCCGGCAACCGCGCCATCGACACGATGGGCCTGCCCACCTTCGGCTTCGGTGGCGGCCGCGCCGACATCTACGCCGCCGAGGACGACATCTACTGGGGCCCCGAGACCGACTGGCTCGCCGACGAGCGCTACAGCGGCGACCGCGAGCTGGCCAACCCGCTCGGCGCCGTCCAGATGGGCCTCATCTACGTCAACCCGCAGGGCCCCAACGGCAACCCCGACCCGATGGCCTCGGCCCGCGACATCCGCGAGACCTTCGGCCGCATGGCGATGAACGACGAAGAGACCGTCGCCCTCGTGGCCGGCGGCCACACCTTCGGCAAGGCCCACGGCGCCGGCCCCGACTCGCACGTCGGGCGTGAGCCCGAAGGTGCAGCACTGCACGAGCAGGGCTTCGGCTGGACCAGCACCTACGGCTCGGGCAAGGGTGACGACACCATCACCAGCGGCCTCGAGGGCGCCTGGACCGCCAACCCCATCCAGTGGGACAACGGCTACTTCGACCTGCTGTTCAAGTACGACTGGGAGCTCACCAAGAGCCCGGCCGGCGCGCACCAGTGGCAGCCGATCGGCATCACCGAGGACGACATGCCGCCCGCCGCGCACGACCCCTCGAAGAAGGTCATGCCGATGATGTCGACCGCCGACATGGCGATGAAGGTCGACCCCAGCTATCGCGAGATCTCGGAGCGGTTCCACAAGAACCCCGACCAGCTCGCCGACGCCTTCGCCCGCGCCTGGTTCAAGCTGACCCACCGCGACATGGGCCCCAAGGCCCGCTACCTGGGCCCGTGGGTGCCCGCCGAGAACCTCATCTGGCAGGACCCGGTGCCGGCCGTCGACCACGCGCTCATCGACGCGGCCGACATCGCCTCGCTGAAGAGCACCATCCTCGGCTCGGGCCTGAGCATCAGCCAGCTCGTGTCGACCGCATGGGCAGCGGCCGCCACCTACCGCGACACCGACAAGCGCGGCGGCGCCAACGGCGCCCGCATCCGCCTGTCCCCGCAGGCCGAGTGGGACATCAACGTCACCGCCGGTGTGGGCCGGGTCATCTCGGTGCTCGAGGGAATCCAGTCGAGCTTCAACGCCTCCGCCACCGGCGGCAAGAAGGTCTCGCTGGCCGACCTCATCGTCCTCGGCGGCTGCGCCGCGGTCGAGGCTGCCGCTGCCGCAGCGGGCCACAGCAGCACCGTGCCGTTCACCCCGGGCCGCACCGACGCCACCCAGGAGCAGACCGAGGTCGAGTCGTTCGCCCACCTCGAGGTGCGCGCCGACGGCTTCCGCAACTACATCCAGAAGGGCGCGCCGATGGCCGCCGAGCACCTGCTCGTCGACAAGGCGTTCATGCTCAACCTCACCGCACCGGAGATGACCGTCCTCCTCGGCGGCCTGCGCGTGCTCGGCGCCACCGCCGACGGCAGCAACCACGGTGTGCTCACCGACCGGCCGGGCCAGCTGACGAACGACTTCTTCGTCAACCTGCTCGACATGGCCACCGAGTGGGCGCCCACCTCCGACACCCAGGACGCCTTCGAAGGCCGCGACCGGTCCACCGGCGCCGTGCGCTGGACGGGCACCCGCGTCGACCTCGTCTTCGGCTCGAACTCCGAGCTGCGGGCGCTGGCCGAGGTGTACGCCGGCAGCGACGCGGGCGACAAGTTCGTCGCCGACTTCGCCAAGGCATGGGCCAAGGTCATGGAGCTCGACCGCTTCGACCTGCACCGCTGAGCCCACGGCGAACGCCGACAACGCAACCACCTGAGACCGGGAGCCTCCTGCGGGGGGCTCCCGGTCCGCGTCCGGGGCCGCACGGATAATCTGCTGACGCCGATGACCGACCGACGCATCCCCCGCCCTGCGGACTTCGCCGAACTGCTCCGCTTCCGACGGCCGACGCTCCACCGCACGGCCCGCCGCCTCGCCGACGCGCACACCATCGCCGACCTGCGGCGCATCGCCACGCGGGTCACCCCCAAGGCGCCGTTCGACTACACCGACGGCGCCGCCGAGGCCGAGCTCTCACTCGCCCGCGCCCGCCAGGCCTTCCTCGACATCGAGTTCCACCCCGCGATCCTGCGCGACGTCTCGTCGGTCGACACCTCGTGCACCGTGGCCGGCGGCCCCTCGGCACTGCCGTTCGGCATCGCCCCCACCGGCTTCACGCGCATGATGCACACCGAGGGCGAGCGTGCCGGCGCAGCCGCCGCCGGCGCGGCCGGCATCCCCTTCAGCCTGTCCACCGTGGGCACCTGCACCCCCGAACAGGTGGCCGCCGCCAACCCCACCGGTCGCAACTGGTTCCAGCTCTACATGTGGCGCGACCGCGACCGCTCCATCGACGTGCTCCAGCGCGCCAGAGCAGCAGGGTTCGACACCCTGCTCGTCACCGTCGACGTGCCCGTCGGCGGCGCCCGCCTGCGCGACCGCTACAACGGCCTCACCATCCCACCCACGCTCAACGCACGCACCGTGCTGAACGCCGTGCCGCGCGTGCGCTGGTGGTTCGACTTCCTCACCACCGAACCGATCTCGTTCGCCGTGTTCGACAGGTTCGACGGCACCGTGGCCGACCTGCTCGACACGATGTTCGACCCCACCGTCGACTTCGACGACCTCGTCTGGATCCGCGACCAGTGGGACGGACCGGTGGTCGTGAAAGGTGTGCAGACACTGGCCGACGCCACGCGCTGCGCCGCGCTCGGCGTCGACGGCCTCGTGCTGTCCAACCACGGCGGCCGCCAGCTCGACCGGGCACCCGTGCCGTTCCACCTGCTGCCCGAGGTCGTGCGCGAGCTCGGCGACGACGTCGAGGTGATGATCGACACCGGGATCATGTCCGGCGCCGACATCGTGGCCGCCGTCGCCCTCGGCGCCCGCTTCACACTGGTCGGCCGGGCCTACCTCTACGGCCTGATGGCCGGCGGTCGCGCCGGCGTCGACCGGGCGATCGCCATCCTGGCCGACGAGATCGTGCGCACCATGAAGCTGCTCGGTGTGCGCTCACTGGCCGAGCTCGAGCCCGGCCACGTCACCCAGCTCGGCCGCCACCGCGGCTGAC
>DAINND010000292.1:0-4381 GCA_036736065.1 Ilumatobacteraceae bacterium | reverse complement strand
ATTCGACCCGGCGCTGCCGCCGATGCTCGTCGACCGGAGCAGATCAGGAGCGACCCGCACGCGCGGAGCGGATCTGGAGGACGACGAGCGCTGCTGCGAGCCCGCGCCATGGCCAGGGGCTGGCCAGCACCGACACGAGCCGCTCGGTCGGGCCGGCGAGGGCGTCGATCGACCGGCCGATCTCGACCAGCAGAGCCGCGCTCGTGCCCAGCACCATCACCAGGAGCCCGCAGAGCACGGCGCTCGACAGCACCGCTCGGACATGCCGGCGCACCCCGGTGGTGCCGGTGGTCACGATCTGCATCAGGGCGACGGCGGTCGTGCCGAGGCCGAAGACGATCGCCGACCGCGTTCCGAGCCCCATCGACGACCACCCTCCGACGAGCCGCGACTCGGCGCGACGCAGACGTTCCCACGAAGCCGCTGAGGTGCGCTCGAGCAACGAGAACCCGGCGAGCGCGGTCAGTCCCGAGGCCGTCTGCTGCAACGTCGTGAAGCCGAACGCGAACGCTGCGGCGGCGAGCACGGCAGCAGCGCCGTCGTAGCGTTCGACGAGGCTCGCCAACGCCCACGACGTGACGGTCTCGTTGCCAGGACCCCACTCGTAGGCGAGCCAGGCGCACACACCGAGCAGGGCCATCCGGCTCGGCCACGCCGACGTGCGGAAGTCGGCGGCGATGGCGTCACGCATCGGGGTGGACTGTACACGCCGGGTCGTCTCCCGCCCGGGGAGCCGGTTCGATCAGTCGACGGCGGCTCGTGCCCGCTCGCCGGTGCCGAGCGGGCGCGACATGGCGACCTCGAGCGGACCGTGACGGGTGAGCTAGTCCTGCGTGAGGGTGGTGCGCAGCGTGCCGAACAACAGATCCGCGAGGGGCAGCAGGAAGTTGAGGTTCGCGCCGAGCGAGACGTGGTGGATGTAGTGGTGGCGGTCGAGGAATGCGAACCACGGCTGCGCCTCGACCAGACGGTGGCTGCCCGGACGGTGGATCGTGTCGTGGACCACGATGAACAGGTTCGACACGACGACCGAGGCGAAGACGACGCCGCCGAGGAAGGCAGTGTCGCCGGTGAGCGCCCATGCCGGGATCCAGATCACGACCAGGCCGATCGCCATGTACCAGCCGAAGTGCGCCAGCCGAACGCCCGCGTTGCGCCATGCCGACGCGTGCACCTCCGGTGTGCGGCGCCGGATGGACAACCGGCGTGCCGGACCGGACGTCGTGTAGCGCCACGTCGGGAAGAACGCGTAGTGGTGGGCGGTGTGCACCGTGAAGATCGCCCGGAGGGGGGCGAGCACGGGCTGGTGGTAGACGAAGCGATGCACGAACCACTCGAGCACCGAGGCCACCATGGGCACGAGCACGGCGCCGAGCAGCGCAGCCACCGGCCAGGCCCACCATCCGCCATCGGGCAGGGCGCGCACGGCGACGACGGCGAGCGCGGCGAGGCCGACGACCAGCGACGACCCACCCACCACGCGGGAGACATGGACAGGGCCGACCGGCGCGGCCTTGGGCAGGGTGGCCTCGGCGGACGAGGCCAGGCGTGGCGAGACAGCGGTCATGGAGCGATCATCGCGCCGACCCCCCGACGCGGCGAGGGACCTTCGGGCACCCGGGCAGGTCGGAGCTCAGCGGGTCAAGGCCCGTGCGCCGAGCAGGCTGGTCAGGGCCTCGGCCATCTCGGCGCGCACGGGTGCACCGGACAGGATCGCGTCGACGGCGGTGATCGAGGTGTGGGTGTGGCCCCGGGCCTGCAGGTGCACCACGTCGACGCCGGCCGCGACCAGCGCAGCTGCGTAGGCGTTGCCCTCGTCGCGCAGCGGGTCGAACTCGGCCGTGACGATGACCGCCGGAGGTAGTCCGGCCAACGACGCAGCGCGCAACGGCGCCACACGCGGATCGGTGCGCTGGGCAGGATCGGTGTAGTGGTCCCAGAACCACGTCATCAGCGAACGGGTGAGGATGTAGCCCTCGCCGTTGTCGCGATACGAACCGCTGTCGAGGTCGCAGTCGGTCACCGGGGTGAGCAGCAACTGCGCCCTGATCGCAGGACCGCCGTGGTCGCGGGCATGCTGGCTGACGACGGCAGCGAGGTTGCCGCCTGCACTCCATCCGGCGACGGCGACGCGCGCCGGATCACCGCCGAGTGCCTCGGCGGAACCGGCGATCCACTGCAGCGCGGCGATCGCGTCGTCGACCGCGGCCGGGAAGCGCTCCTCGGGCGCATGGCGGTAGTCGGCCGAGACGACGATCGCTCCGGTGCGCACGCACATGTCGCGGCAGAACGGGTCGTCGGAGTCGGCGCTGCCGAGCACCCAGCCGCCGCCGTGGAAGTAGAGCATCACGGGGTGCGGGCCCTCGCCTGTGGGCCGATAGAGCCGGTAGCGCAGTTCGCCAGCGGCGCCGGGGAAGGTGCCGTCGACGATCTCGGCCACCTCGGGCCCCGGAGGCCGGGCGCCCGACATCGCCTCGCTGAACGCCCGCGCATCGGTGGCCGACATGCTGTCCATCGTGGGCAGCCCCATCATCGCCATCATGTCGAGCATGATCCCCACATCGGGTTGCAGCCGCCGGACCAGGCCGTCGTTGCACTGCGAACCCGCTGGGCCGGTCAGTCGGAACCCGAGGTAGCCCTTGCTCACCACCTCGTCGCAGATGAGCCGGTAGTTGCCCACACCGCCCACGTACGGCAGGCAGACCCGGGGCTTGCCGGGCACGTTCGCTCCCATGTACCAGCTGTTGGCCTTGGGCAGCAGCGAGATGCTGGCGAAGTCGTTGACGTGCTGCACCCAGCCGGCCTGTGCCGTGGCCGTGGCTTCGATCGAGTCGAACCCCACAGCGCGCAGGTGGTCGAGGCAATCAGCGATCCAGTCGACGTGCTGTTCGATCGACACCATCATGTTCGACAGCACCGACGGGCTGCCCGGGCCGGTGATCATGAACAGGTTGGGGAACCCCTCGACCATCAGGCCGAGGTAGTTCACCGGACCGGCGGCCCACTCGTCGCGCAGGGTGCGGCCGTCACGTCCGGTGATGTCGACGGCGACGATCGCTCCGGTCATTGCGTCGAAGCCGGTGGCGAACACGAGCACGTCGAACTCGAGCGACTCGTCGACCAGGTCGACACCGCGCTCGGTGATCGTGGTGATCGGGTGCTTGCGGAGGTTGACCAGCCGCACGTGGGGCAGGTTGAAGGTCTCGTAGTAGCCCGTGTCGACGCAGGGGCGCTTGGTGCCGGCCGGGTGGTCGGTGGGGCACAGATCCTCGGCGGTGGCCGGGTCGTGGACGATCGAGCGGATCTTGTTGCGGATGAACTCGGCCAAGAAGTCGTTGGCCTTCTCGTTGGCACCGGTGTCGTTGAACTGGCCGAAGATCTCGAAGATGCCGCCTGCCTGCCAGCCGGCCTCGAAGCGGGCGTTGCGTTCGTCCTCGCTCACCTGCAGGGCACCGACGGTGGCGAGCTCGCGCGGCACCCCGCCGGGAGACAGTCGGGCCGCGGCCCGGTACTCGTCACGCCCGGCATCGATCGCTGCCTGCTTGTCCGCCGGGATCGGGCCGTTGTGAGCCGGGATCGAGAAGTTGGGCGTCCGCTGGAACACCGTCAGCGACGACGCCTGGCGAGCCATCACCGGGATCGATTGGATGGCCGACGAGCCGGTGCCGATGACCGCCACACGCTTGCCGGTGAGGTCGACGCCATCGTGGGGCCACGAGCTGGTGAAGTAGACCTCGCCGGTGAAGCGGTCGGCGCCGTCGATGTCGACCTGCTTGGGCATCGACAGGCAGCCACTCGCCATGACGTAAGCGCGGCACACGAAGTGGTCGCCGCGGTCGGTGGAGACATGCCAGCGCGACGCGGCCGCGTCCCACACGGCGGCGCCGACGCGGGTGGCGAAGCGGATGTCGCGGCGCAGGTCGTGCTTGTCGGCGACGTGCTGCGCGTACCGGAGGATCTCGGGCTGCGTGGCGTACTTCTCGGTCCAGCGCCACTCCTGCTCGAGCTCAGGGTCCCATGAGTAGCTGTAGTCGAGGCTCTGGATGTCGCAGCGCGCGCCCGGGTAACGGTTCCAGTACCACGTGCCGCCAACGTCGTCGGCAGCCTCGATGACCACGGCCGACATGCCGAGGCCGCGGAGGCGGTGCAACAGGTACATGCCGGCGAACCCTGCGCCGACCACGACCACATCGACTTCGGTGGTCGCTGCGTGAGACGGCGCCTGTGCGGTGTCGGTCATCGAGGTCTCCCCTGGGTCGGGTGCAGCGCCCCCGCGCCGCACCTGGATGGCGTCGAGTCTGCCACACGCGTCCCGGCGAGCAGCCCCCGGACGACCCCGAACGGCAGTGCCCGACCCCCACCCGCTGGTGGTCAGCCCTGG
>DAINND010000291.1:0-4394 GCA_036736065.1 Ilumatobacteraceae bacterium | reverse complement strand
AGGACTCCGCCGCACCCGTGTAGATGTCCCGGTCCAGCGGCGCGCAGTCCGCGCCATCCGCCTGGCCGTCCCCGTCGTCGTCGCCGTCGCAGGCGTTGCCGGAGCCGTCAGCGTCGGTGTCCAGCTGATCAGCGTTGGCCACGAGCGGGCAGTTGTCCGTGGCGTCCGCCACGTTGTCACCGTCGTCGTCACTGTCGACGCAGTTGGCGGAGCCGTTACGGTGCGCGTCTGCCGCCGCCTGGATGGCGAAGGTCGCCGAACTGCAGGCGACGTTCATGTCGTAGGCCCAGCCGCGTGCGCCGATCGCCTCCTGGATCTCGATCGACACCGCCGGGTAGGCCCGCTGCAGGTTCGAGCAGCCGACGATCAGCGCATCGACCTCGTCCGGTCGACGGCCGGCCTGCGCGAGGGCGTCGAGGATCGGTGGGAGCGACATCTCGGCCTGGATGCCGAGCTCGTCCTCGCCGCGTCGCGGCAGATGCGGACGCATCCGCTCCGGGTCGAGAACGCCGCTGCGCTCGATGACATGGCGGGACCGGATGCCCGACGCCTTGACGATGAACTCCTCGTCGGGCAGCGGCCGCGCCTCGAGATCACCGCAGGCGATCTGGTCGGCGTGCTCGTCGTTCCATCGCTCGACGGCCACCGTGAGGGAGGCGACCAACTCGGCGTTGCTGATCACGTCGGCCGGAGCCGCCAGCCCGGATCCGGTGATGACCACAGGGCTGCTGCTCACTCGACACCTCCAGGACGCACGACTGCCGAGTATTGCCGACCGGCGGTGCCGACGAGGAACGAACGGCCCTCCAGCCCGCCCCGAGCCGTCGGTACCGTCGCCGATCGACGGACAGACAGCAGTGCCGCCTCGGTGCGCGGCCGTGCGGATGAGGAGCAGTCGGTGCGTATCGAGCGGGTGGGACTTGTCGGCCTCGGTTACATCGCCGACTTCCACGCGTCGGCGGTGCGCAGGGCCAGCCCGCAGGCCGCTGTGATCGGTCTCGACCTGCACCGACCTGCAGCCGAGCGCGCCGCAGGTCGCGGACTGGTCGACTCCCTCGTGGCCGACCTCGACGAACTGCTCGAGGCCGAGCCCGACGTGGTGCATGTGCTCACGCCACCCGCTGCCCATGCCGCGACGGCGGTTGCGTTGCTCGAACGCGGCATCGACGTGCTGATCGAGAAGCCAGTGGCCCACTCGCCGCAGGCCACGGCGGACATCACCGCAGCGGTGCGCGGTTCCGGTGCGGTTGTCGGCGTGAGCCACAACATGCTGTTCGCCCCGGTGTGGCGTCGTGCCCGGGCAGCGCTCGATGGCGGGGTGATCGGCCTGCTCCGATCGGTCGAGGTCACGATGCGTCGCCCGGTGCCGGCGCTGCGCGCCGAGAACACCGCCGTGTGGATGCTCCAGGGCGCCGATCACGTGCTGTTCGAGATCGCCCCCCATGCGTTCGCCCACGTCCTCGACGTGCTGCCCGGCGTCGACCTCGACGCAGTCGTGGCGGGCAATGCGCAACAGCTCCCGAACGGGGTGGCCTTCGTCCGCTCATGGGAGGTGCTCGGCCACTGCGGCGAGGTCGGCGTGCAGGTGAGCCTCGGCTTCGACGATGCCTGGGCCGAGTCGACGGTGCGGCTCCGCGGCACTCTCGGGCTGCTCGAGGTCGATCTCGACCGCTCGACGCTCACCGTCACCGCTCGGGGAGCGGCGTCGTACGACCTGGAGCTGGCCCGGCACTCGCTCGGCGCTGCGCGTGCGCTGGCTCGGGACGCGACCCGACGGCTCCTCGATGTGGTCGCCTCGAAGGCCTCGCTCGGCGCTCGCGAGGAGCCCTTCGCTGCCAGCATCACGGCATCGGTCGCTGCCTTCCACGGCCGAGCGGAGCGCACGACCGTCGACCGTCGGCAGACCCTCGGCTTCGCGGCAGCAGTGGTCGACCTCGCCGACGCAGTGGCACAGCACGCAGGCGTCGACCGGACCCCGCCGCCCGCGCCGGTGCAGCATCGGCGCGGACGGACGGGCCCACCACGTCGGCCCGCCGATGTGGTGGTGCTCGGCGGCACCGGGTTCATCGGCCGCCAGCGCGTGCGCAGTCTGGCCGGCTCGCGCCGGGTGCGCGTCGTGGCCCGACGCCCCGATGCCGCGAGGGCCGCGTTCGAGGACCTGGGGGTGGAGGTCGTGCAGGGCGACATCGCCGACACAGCCGCGATCTGCGCCCAGGTGGATCCGGGCTCGACGGTGGTCGACCTGGCCTTCAGCGGGTCGACCACCTGGGAGGCGCTCTCGGCAGCCGACCTTGCAGCGACCTGCCGCCTCACCGACGCCCTGAACGCTCGTGGGCTTCGGCGGTACGTCTATGCATCGACGATCGCGATCTACGACGCCGGTCGGCCTGGTGAGGTGATCACCGAACGGACCGCACCCGGCCGGGGTGCCGTGCGCGTGGCGCCCTACCCGCGCATGAAGCTCGCCGCCGAGCGGCACCTGGAGCGGCTCCACCGCAGCGACGGCTTTCCGGTGGTGGTGGCGCGTCCCGGCGTGGTGCTCGGGACGGGCAGCGACCCGTGCCACTGGGGCGTTGCGGCCTGGCCCTACAGCAATGTGTGCGTCCACTGGGGCACGGGGGAGCACCCACTGCCGCTCGTGCTCGTCGACGATGTCGCCGATGCCCTGGCATCGATGGTCGATGTCGACGGCATCGACGGTGAGTCGTTCAACCTCTGCGCCGAGGCGGGCGTCACGGCTGCCGAGTACGTCGCGGCACTGGTCGCCGCCACCGGTGAGCCCGTCCGTTCGCTGCCCCGGTCGACCCTGCGGTGGTACCTCGCCTCGGTCGCGAGCTGGTCGGTCAAGGCGCCGGGGGCCGGTCGTGTGCCGTTCCCCAGCTGGCGTGAGCTGTCGGGTCGCGGCTTCGCGGCTCGCTTCGACTGCGCCAAGGCCGAGGCGGTCCTCGGATGGCAGCCCGAGGCGCGGCCGGCCGAGCTCCTCCGCCGCGGTGTGCAGGACGTCGCCAAGGCTTGGCAACGGTGACATCGAGGCCGTCAGCCGCTCCGGCGGCCTCGGCGCGCGACGACCTCGTCGGCTGCGGCATCGTGGTGATCGGGCGCAACGAAGCGGGCCGTCTGCGCGCCTGGCTGCGCTCTGCGCTCGGCAGCGGCCTCCCGCTCGTCTACGTCGACTCCAGGTCGACCGATCGCAGCGTGAGCATCGCTCGTGAGCTCGGTGTGCAGGTGGTGGAGCTCGGGGCGAACGAGGATCTCTCCGCCGCCCTGGCGCGCAACATCGGGGCTCGCGCCCTCGTGGCCGCGCACCCCCACGTCGAGCTCGTCCAGTTCGTCGATGGTGACTGCGTGCTCGCCGAAGGCTGGTTGATGAGCGCCTGCGCCAGGATGCGCGATCGCCCGGAGCTCGCCGCCGTGTGCGGCTACCGGCACGAGCAGCGGCCGCGGCGCAACCTGTTCCACCGTGCCGTGGAGCAAGAGTGGCGGATGGGCCCCGTGGGCGTGGTCGACGACTTCGCCGGAGATGTCCTGGTGCGCAGGTGCTGGTTCGAGCTGGTGGGCGGGTACGACACGCGTGCCGTTGCGGGGGAGGACACCGAGCTCAGCTCCCGCCTGCGCGCCGCCGGTGGTCGGATCGAACGACTCGACACGGTGGCGACGGTGCACGACATCGACATGGTGGCAGCTGCGCAGTGGTGGGCGCGGGCTCGACGCGGTGGCTACGGCGCTGCAGCGGTGGCGACGCTCCATCGCTCGACCGATCGCCTCTTCGCCGACCAGGTCGGACGGATGGTGCTGTGGGGATTCGTCGCACCACTGGCCGCGCTGGTCGCCTGGCGGCGGACCCGCGTGCCGCTGCTGGTGCTCGCCGGACGTTGGGGGATGTCGACCTGGCGAGCCGCACGCTCGATCTCCAACCGGGCAGCCGACCCGGTCGACCGGTTGGCGTGGGGCCTGTCGTGCTCGTGCGCCGCCGTCCCGGGCGCCTTCGGCGTGCTCCACTTCGTGGTCGACAGGGTGCGTGGTCGGCGGCCGCGCCTCATCGAGTACCGCTGATCGTCGGGATCGCCGCATGGGCGACCTGGCCGCTAGCATGACGGTCGTCCCGCTCACCAGCGGTCAGGAGACGGCGTCCGAGTCTCCGCACGACGACACGGACGGAGCCGGGGGCTCGGGTTCTCGGCGCGGCGCGAAGGGGCGTCCGACCACGATGACCGACGTCATGATCGAACTCGAACGAGCAGCATGGGCTGTTGCCGAGGGTCGCGCCTCGACGTCGCAGCGCGCGCTCTTCGAGTCAGACACGACGGCTTCGCTGCGCATGCTCGAGCGGATGATCATCGAGACCGAGGACGGCCTCGCCTCGGTCTCGCGCTACCCGGGGCCCGAGCGCGAGC
>DAINND010000290.1:0-4396 GCA_036736065.1 Ilumatobacteraceae bacterium | reverse complement strand
AACGCCGTGGTCGACGACATCGAGCAGCTCGCGATCGACCGGGTGAAGCAGTTGCTCGGCGCCGACCACGCCAACGTCCAGCCGCACAGCGGCGCCAACGCCAACATGTGCGTCTACCAGGCGCTGCTCGACCACGGCGACACGGTGCTCGGGCTCAGCCTCGACCACGGCGGGCACCTCACCCACGGGTCGCCGGTCAACGCGAGCGGCATGCTCTACCGCTTCGTCGCCTACAAGGTGAAGCCCGGTGACGAGCGCATCGACATGGAACAGGTGCGCGAGCTGGCCCACGAGCACCGGCCGAAGCTCATCGTCGCCGGCACCACCAGCTACCCGCGTCGGCTCGACCCCGAGCCGTTCAAGGCGATCGCCGACGAGGTCGGCGCGCTGCTCATGTTCGACGCAGCGCACATCGCCGGCCTCATCGCCGGTGGCGCCCACCCGAACCCCGTGCCCTACGCGGACGTCGTCACCACCACGACGCACAAGACGCTGCGCGGCCCGCGTGGCGGTTGCATCCTGTCGAAGGCGCAGCACGCCGCAGCGGTCGACAAGGCCGTGTTCCCGGGGTGGCAGGGCGGCCCGCTCGAGCATGTCATCGCCGGCAAGGCCATCGCCTTCCACGAGGCGCTGCAGCCGAGCTTCCGCGAGTACGCCCACCAGATCGTGGCCAATGCGTCGGCGCTCGCCGAGGCGCTGGTGCAGCAGGGCTTCCGCCTGGTGAGCGGGGGCACCGACTTGCACCTGATGGTCGTCGACCTGCGGCCCTTCGATGCCGACCTGAGCGGCAAGGAGGCCCAGTCCGTGCTCGACGAGGCAGGCATCACGCTCAACAAGAACACCATCCCCGACGACCCGCGCAGCCCGTTCGTGACGAGCGGTGTGCGCATCGGCACGCCCTCGGTCACCACCCAGGGCATGCGCGAGCCGGAGATGGCCGTCATCGCCGCGCTGATCGCCCGAGCGCTTCGGCATCGCGCCGACCCGTCGGCGCTGGCTGCCGTGCGGGCAGAGGTCGCCGCGCTCTGCGCCCGCTTCCCGGCCTACGCCTGACCGCCCGCCGTTCGGACGTACGCTTCCCGACGTGCCATCCCTCGGCGGCTACCTGCTCGTCGGCGCCGCTGCAGCGCTGGTGACCTTCCTCGTGACGCCGCTCGTCGGCCGGGGTGCGCGGCGCCTCGGCTGGGTCTACCACCCCAACGAGCGCACGGTGCACACGACGCCGATGCCGGACGTCGGTGGCATCGCGCTGTTCGTCGGGCTCGTGGTGGCATTCGCCGTCGCCCGGCTGATGGACGGCTGCGATCCGCTGTTCGCGAGAAACTCCGAGCCGCTCGGCGTGGTGCTCGCAGCAGGCGTGATCTTCCTGGTCGGCCTGGTCGACGACGTCCGCGACCTGTCGGCGCCGGCGAAGGTGATGGGCACCGTGGCGGCCGCGATGGTGCTGGTCTGGTACGGCGTCACGATGTACTACTTCAAGCTGCCGTTCCTCGACGTCACCATCCTGTCCGACGACCTCATCCCGCTGGTGACGGTGCTCTGGCTGCTCGGCATGACATCGGCGATCAACCTGATCGACGGCCTCGACGGCCTCGCCGCCGGGATCGTGGCCATCGGGGCGTTCAGCTTCTTCCTCTACAGCTACCGCCTCGGCGAGCTGGGCCTGCTCACCCAGCCGAACATCGGCCCGCTCGTGGCCATCGTGACGGTGGGAATCTGCATCGGCTTCCTCCCGCACAACTTCAGCCCGGCGCGGATCTTCATGGGCGATGGCGGGGCCTTGCTGCTCGGGTTGCTCATGGCGGTGAGCACGAGCGTGGTCGGAGGGCGCGCCGAGGACACGCAGCGCTACCCGGGGCAGGCCTACTTCTTCCTGGCCCCGTTGTTCATCCCGCTCATCATCCTCGGCGTGCCGATCCTCGACACGCTGTGGGCGATCCTGCGCCGCGCCCGTCAGGGGCAGGGTGTGGCCACCGCCGACAAGGGGCACCTCCACCACCGGCTCATGGAGATGGGCCACGGCCAGCGGCGCAGCGTGCTGATCCTGTGGGGGTGGACGGCGCTGCTCAGCGCCTTCGTGCTCTACCCGGTGCTCACCGGCGGCAGCGTGGCCTATGTGCCCATCGGGGCGTTGATGATCGTGCTCGCGCTCTACACCGTGCTGCACCCGCAGATCCGAGCCCAACGCGGCAGCGAGACCTGATCTCCACTCTCTCGTCGCTCGGTTTGGCCGCATCCCGCTGGCCGAACTAGATTGTTCGTGCGTTCACAAGCGGCCACTGCGCCGCTGCAGCCCGCAGCCCCCAGGACCCCCGTGAGACTCATCCCGCGCCCAACGGTCAACCCGGACGACACGCTCGGCCGGGGCATGGACATGGCCTTGGTCGTCCTGGTGTTCCTCGGCCTCGGCTACCTCGTCGATCGGTGGCTCGGCACCCAGCCGCTGTTCATGATCGCGCTGCTGCTGATCGCCGTGGTCGGGCAGTTCATCTCGATCCGCTACCGCTACGAGGCGCGGATGCAACAGCTCGAGGCCGAACGGCGGGCGATGACCGAGGCCCGTCGTCGCCCCGAGGTGACCGACCCCTCGCACGGGCGGGCAGCATGAGCGACACCGCAGCCACCCCGTTCACCACCCGCCTCGAGGGCCCGGCCCCGGAGGTGAGCGTCTCGCGTGACATCGTCCGACGCGGCGTCATCGTGGCCCCGGTGCTCATCGCGATCTGCGGTGTCATCTGGGGTGTCGACGGCGCCTGGTCGAGCGCCTACGCCATCGCCATCGTGCTGGTCAACTTCGCGCTGGCCGCAGCCCTCATCGCCGTCACCGCCCGCATCAGCCTCACGCTGATGATGGCGGCGATCCTCTTCGGGTACCTCATCCGCCTCGGCCTGATCTTCCTCGCCGTCTATCTCGTCCGCGATGCCAGCTGGATTTCCCTCCCGGCCCTCGGAACGAGCATCATCGTCACGCACCTCGGACTCCTCGTCTGGGAGATGAAGTACGTGGCGATCTCCCTCGCCCATCCGGGTCTCAAGCCCGCCCGCCCGTAAGCACCCACAGGAACGGTTCACGTGATCGCTTTCGAGTTCCCGCCCATCAATGCCGTCCTCCGCTGGCAGGACTTCTTCCCGAGCTTCAACAAGATCGCCCTCATCGCGGTGCTGGCGGCGTTGATCGGTTCGGTCGTGTTCCTGATCGCCGGCAGCATGGACTCCAAGACCGCGCCGAAGGGCATCCGCAACATCGCGGAGAGCATCGTCGACTTCATCGAGAACGGCATCGTGATGCAGACGATGGGCAAGAGCGGCCTGGGTTGGACGCCGTTCCTGCTCAGCCTGTTCGTCTTCATCTACCTCTGCAACGTGCCAGGCATCATCCCCGGGTTCCAGATGCCGGCCACCGCCCGCATGGCGATCCCGATGTTCCTCGCGCTGCTCGTGTGGGTGATCTACAACGGCGTCGGCTTCAAGCACCAGGGCATCGCCTACCTGACCCACACGATCTGGCCCCCCGGCGTGCCGACGGCGCTCAAGCCGCTCGTGGGCGGCATCGAGTTCATCTCGAACATCATCGTGCGGCCTTTCTCGCTGACGGTCCGACTCTTCGCCAACATGCTCGCCGGGCACATCCTGCTCGTCACGTTCGCCCTGTTGTCCGAGGCGCTGTTCCAGGCCCGGACCAACCAGCCGTTCCTCAACATCATGGGCATCCTGCCCTTCGTGATGTTGGTGTTCCTCACGGCCTTCGAGGTGCTCGTCGCCTTCCTGCAGGCCTACATCTTCACGATCCTGACCGCCGTGTACATCGGCGGCGCCGCTCACCCCGAGCACTGATCCCCACCGTTCTCCACCTACCCAGAACACACACAGGAGACTCACACCCATGGAAGCAATGAGCCGTCTGGTTCAGGAACTCACCGGCGACGAGGCCAAGGCCGCGAACGCTGCGATCGGCGCCGGCTTCGCCTACGGCATCGCCGCCATCGGCCCCGGCATCGGCATCGGCTACCTCGTCGGTAAGTCGGTCGAGGCCATGGCCCGCCAGCCCGAGGCTGCCGGCATGGTCCGCACGACGATGTTCCTCGGCATCGCCTTCACCGAAGCCCTCGCCCTCATCGGCTTCGTGGTCTTC
Source organism: Ilumatobacteraceae bacterium (assembly GCA_036736065.1). Lineage (GTDB taxonomy): Bacteria > Actinomycetota > Acidimicrobiia > Acidimicrobiales > Ilumatobacteraceae > VFMC01. Next base: position 264 of record DAINND010000290.1, on the reverse strand, counting down.
ATCCTCCTCGGCCTCTGATCGGCCGTTTCGCAGTCCCCATCCACACGAATGGAGTCGATGTGTTGACGGCAGTCATCCATCTCCAACGGTTGTTGCCCATGGCGGGCGAGGGCCCCGATGTCCCGGCCGGGCCGGGCCCGATCGTCCCCGAGCTGAAAGAGCTCTACTGGGGCGGCGGGTCGTTCATCGTCTTCGCACTGCTCAAGCGCTACTTCCAGTTCCGCCGCTTGAAGAAGAACATGGATGCGCGCTATGTCCACATCC
>DAINND010000289.1:0-4407 GCA_036736065.1 Ilumatobacteraceae bacterium | reverse complement strand
TGCTCACCATCGAGGCCGAGCATCGTGCCCGCACCATGCCCGACGTCGATCGCTCGAACCTCGCCGTGCCGGCGCCCTATGCACCGCGACGTGTCGGTGCAGCCGCGAGCCGCCGCCTCGCACCTCGGTTCGCAGCGCTCCTCCACCGTGCTGCGGCACTCCCGCGACTCGGCAGGCTGCAGCGCGCCGCCGACGACGTCGCCCGAGCTGCAGCGCCCGGGCACGACGTTCCCGGGTGGCTGTTCGACGCGTCGTACTACCTGCGCACGTTCCCGCCCGCGGCGACGTCAGGCATCTCGGCGGTCGCGCACTACGACCTCGTCGGTTGGCGGCTCGGCCGGTCCCCTCATCCGCTGTTCGCGGCCGGCTGGTACCTCGGCAACCATCCAGATGTGCGCGCCGCCGGTGTCGATCCACTGCGTCACTTCGTCGAGGTCGGCTGGGCCCTGGGGTACGACCCCCATCCGCTGTTCAGCATCAGCTGGTACCTGGATCGAGGTCCCGATGTCGCTGCGGCGGCCATGAACCCGCTCGCCCACTACCTGCAGTTCGGGTGGCAGGAAGGGCGCGATCCCCATCCCCTGTTCGACACCGACCACTACCTCGCGATCCGCCCGGACGTGGCCGAGGCCGGCGTCAACCCGCTCGCGCACTACGTGGAACACGGCTGGCGTGAACGCACCCCGCCGAGCCGGGTCTTCGACCCGACGTACTACGAGCTGACCACCCCTGCGTCGACCGCATAGACGCTTCCTCAATACTGGTACAACCACGAGGTCGGCGCGAACTGCGGCGACTCTCCGAGCGATCTGGCCGGACGGGTGCTCACCGACCGGACGGACCACCCGGATCCCGATCAGCCGGGCTGACCAGCGGCGCGGAGTACCCGCTTCACGAGACGCAACGCCTCCAGGCCGTCCCGACCCGTCACTCGGGGAGCCCGATTGGCGGCGATCGCTCGGAGGAACTCCAATTGCTCCAGCGCGAGCGGCTCACCTCGGTACTCGAGGAACGGGATCTCCACCATGCCCGTCTGCCGATACCGGGCGCCCGCCTCGGACAGGAACTCGCTGTGCTCGACTCGGTTCACGGTCACATCCATTCGGACCAGGTCGACGTTCACGAACGAATCGGCTTGGGTGATCCGCAACTCGCGCACCTTCTGCTGCCCGATCCGCGACGCGGTGACGTTCGCCGTGACGCCGTTGTCGAAGGTCAGGAGCGCACAGGCCAGGTCGGCCGACTGGCTCCGCACCCGTCGGGCGGTGGCCACGATGTCGACGACGTCGGCCCCCGCGATCGCACGGACGATGTCGAGGTCATGAATCATGAGGTCGGTGACGACATCGTCGACGATCCGCGGCGAGTAGGGGCTGAGCCGGGAGGCGTCGAGGTGCACGATGTCCCGACAGATCCGGTCGAGTTCGAGCACCGCCGGGTTGAAGCGCTCCACGTGCCCGACCATGAGCACGACGCCTTCCTGTTCCGCGACGTCGATCATCGCCTCGGCGTCGGCCTCCGTGGTGGCGATCGGCTTCTCGACGAGAACATGGATGCCGGCACGCAACAGGGGCACGACCACAGCTACATGCGAAGGCGACGGTGTCGCGACGATGGCGCCGTCGACGCGACCGATGATCTCCCCGATCGTGGCGACGGCGAGCGCGCCGTGGGCCTCCGCTGCGCGGCGCCCGCGTTCGAGATCGGGATCCACCACGTGCGTGAGTTCGGCATCACGCATCGTCGCTGCGATGCGAACGTGATTCGCACCCATGATTCCGGCGCCAACGACGGCGATCCGTGTCACGACGGTGCTCCGAGCAGCTCGTACACGGCCTCGGCGATGCGATCCAGGTCGTGCTCCGTCAGGGACGGGTGCACCGGAAGCGACAGCACCTCACGTGCGGCGCGCTCGGCGTGCGGGCACGACGCACCGACGACCCTCGGGTGGTCGCGGTAGGAGTCGTAGTCGTACGCCGCCTTGGGGTAGTAGATGCCGCACCCGACCCCTGCTGCCCCGAGACCCTCGACGACAGCGTCCCGGGTGCACCGGGCATCACCGGTGATGCGGACGGTGTACTGGTGCCACACGTGGAGCCGACCCGGGATCTCGGTCGGCAGCGAGAGGCCCTCGATGCCACTCAGTCGTTCGCTGAGGCCCGCCGCGTTGCGCCGGCGTGCCTCGGTCCGCTCCGGGAGCCGTCGCATCTGTGGCAGACCGACCGCCGCCTGGAGATCGGTGAGTCGGTAGTTGTGGCCCGCGACCTCGTACTGATAGCGGACGCGCATCCCTTGGTTCCGGAGGAGGCGCAGTCGGTCGGCGATGGAGTCGTCGCTCGTCGTGATCATGCCGCCCTCGCCCGTCATGACGTTCTTCGTCGCGTACAGCGAGAACGAGCCGATGCCGAACGAACCGACACGGCGGCCCTCGAACTCGGCCCCGTGCGCCTGCGCTGCGTCCTCGACGATCGCAGCGCCGACCGATGCCGCGAGCGGCACGAGCGCACCCATGTCCGCCGCCTGCCCGTAGAGATGGACCGGCATCACGACGGCGGTCGATGATCCGATCGCCGCCGCAACAGCATCGGGATCGATGAGGTACGACGTCGGATCGATGTCGGCGAACCTCACCGTTGCGCCCGCCTCGAGCGCTGCGTTCACGGTGGCGACGAACGTGAACGGCGACGTGACCACTTCCGCACCGGGCGCGAGCTCGAGCGCCTGCAACGACGCGACGAGCGAGATGGTGCCGTTGGAGACGGCGATGGCGTGCCGGGCGCCGGTGAGTTCCACGAAGGCCTGTTCGAGCGCAGCGACCTTCGGGCCCTGAGCGAGCTGCCCCGAACGGAGCACTTCGAGGACCTCCGCCTCTTCCTCGGCGCCGATCTCGACGCGTGTGATCGGGATCATCGGGCGATTCGTCATGCTCGGCACTCCTCGCAGGTCGGATCGTCGGGACGTTCGACGTCTCGGCTCGACACCCGCCCGCAGCGGCAGACCCAGCCGAGGTGGCGGGCTGGATTGCCGACGACGAGTTCGTGGTCGGCCACGTCCCGGGTCACGACGCTCCCGGCACCGACCATCGCGAATTCGCCGATCGTGGTGCCACAGATGACGGTTGCGTTCCCGCCGACCGACGCACCACGGCGCACCAGTGTCGGCACAATCTGCCACGCCGGATTCTGCGCCCGCGGGAACATGTCGTTCGTGAAGACCGCAGAGGGACCGACGAACACCTCGTCCTCGAGCGTGACACCTGCGTAGACCGACACGTTGTTCTGGATCTTGACCCGGTCACCCACAACCGCACCAGCGTCGACGAAGACGTTCTTCCCGAGCACACACTCCGCCCCCACGACTGCGCCCGTCCGCAGGTGGACCAGGTGCCACACCTTGGTGCCCGGACCGACGACGGCACCGTCCTCGACGAACGCTGATGGGTGGATGAAGGGCGCGACAGAGCTGGTCATGAGAGCCTCGGAGACGTCAGCCTACTGGGCGAGGTCGGAGAGGTCGGGGCACTGCCCGTTCGCGACCTCCCACGTTGCCCGCGACCCCGCTGCTACCCTCCTACGGTCCGACGTTCACCTGCGTCGAGCCACGGCATCGCGAACGGACTGCGACGGAAGCTGCAGGAATGGCCACCACCCCGGATCTCGACGGAGCGAACGGATCCGACTCCGACCGCCCCGACGCTGCGGGTGACACGTCCGGCCCGCACGACGAATCTTCGGCCGGGACGCTCACCACGACGCAGTCCCCGCAGAGGCGATCACGTCCTCCCCTGGGAACCGTCCCGGAGACCGTCGCCGCGGTCGTCGCGTCCGCCGTCTTGCTGGTCGCGTTCGGCCGCGTGGTCCTCGACGGCAACCGCGGCATCGATCTGACCGACGAGGGCATGTACCTCTGGTCGGCGGATCCGCCGGCACCCACCGATCTGTTTCACGCACCGTTCGGGCGATACACCGGGATGCTCTACCGCCTCGCCGGCTGGGACATCGCCCGATTTCGGGCGTTGGGCGTGGTGCTGCTCGTGGGAGCGGCGCTCCTGCTCGGCCGCTCGTGCGTGTTGGCCGCCGGGCGATGGCGGCGGACCACACCATCGGTCGCCGCGCAGATCATCGGTGCAGCGGTCGTTGCGGCGGGCGCGACCACGGGATACACGCTCTACCTCCTGACCCCGAACTACAACTGGATCAACCTGTTCGGACTCCTGCTCGCAGCCGCAGGCGGCATCGAGATGGCAGTACCGTCGCCATCGAGGCGTCGGTTCGGCTCATGGGCGTGGCCGACCTGCACGGCCGTCGGCGCATTCGTCTAGGTGGCCGGCAAGCCCAGCAGTGGTACCGGGGGCCTCGGGGTCGCGGGCCTCCAAGGAGTGACGGGGCGGACCGGGCCGGTACGGCG
>DAINND010000288.1:0-4416 GCA_036736065.1 Ilumatobacteraceae bacterium | reverse complement strand
GGTGTGTGCTTCGTCCAGCTGCAGGCGCGGTCGGGCGGTGAGCGCGGCGGCGATCTTCACCCGCGGCAGCAAGCCGCCCGACTGCTGGTGCGGGTACTGACGCAGCCGTTCCGCGGGCCGGGTCACGCGGACTGCGTCGAGCAAGTCGATCACTCGTGCCTCGGCGCTGGCGCGAGGGGTGCCAAGGGCGAGCAGGCCCTCGGTGAGGAAGTCGCCGATTCGCCGGACAGGGTTGATGTGGGCGCGCGGATCCTGGAACACCATCGCCACGTCCTGCATCCGCCACCGGCGCAGGGTGTCGGCATCCATGGTGAGCACATCCCGCCCGTCGAAGCGCACCTGTCCGCCGACCACGGCGCCGGCAGGCAGCAGGCGCATGATCGTGCGCGCCGTCATCGACTTGCCCGAGCCGGATTCGCCGACCAGGCCGACGGCCTCGCCGGCAGCGATGGCGAGCGAGACTCGATGCACCACCTCGCGCAGACCTCGTCCCACGGGCACCTGGACGCGCAGGTCGGTCACCTCGAGCAGGGAGTTCACAGGAGGGCCGTCCCGTGCTCGGTGTTGCCATCGCCAAGGCGTTCGCCCACCACCGTGAAGGCCGCGACCGCGATGATGATGGCGAGACCGGCGAACACGGCCTGCTGCGGATGGCCGCTCAGGATGTCGGCCTGGCCCGCGGCCACCATCACACCCCAGTCGGGTGTGGTCTGTTGCACGCCGAGACCCAGGAACGACAGGGCGGCGAGGTCGACGAGCGCGTAGCCGAAGGTGACCGTGGCCTGGGCGAGCACGATGCGCGACAGGTTGGGCAGCAGGTGGCGCACGCAGATCCGTAGCGGTGACTGACCCTGCACGAGCAAAGCCTCGATGTAGGGCAGACGGACCTGAGCGAGCGCAGCAGCGCGGGTGACGCGGCCCACGTAGGGCATGTAGGCGATGGCCAGGGCGATGGTGGCCGAGGTGAGCCCGATGCCGAACACGGTGCCGGAGACGAGCGCCAGCAGGATGCCGGGGAAGGCGAAGGTGACGTCGAACAGCCGCGAGACGACGGTGTCGACCCAGCCGCCCCGCCAGGCGGCGACGATCGCGAGCGTCACGCCCACGAGCACGGCGGTGGCGGTGACCACGAGTGGGCCGAGCAGCGCAGTGCGGGTGCCCCACACGAGTCGGGCGAGGATGTCGCGACCGTTCGAGTCGGTGCCGAGCAGGTGCTCCCACGACATCGGCGCCCAGCGGTTGACGATGTCGACCTTGCGCGGATCAGGTAGCGGCAGCCAGGGTGCAGTGATGGCCAGGAGCAGCATCACGCCGAGCACTCCGAGCGACACCTTCACCGCCAGATCGCTCGCGCCGAGGCGAGCGCGCAGTGCGCTGAGCCGACCGCGTCGGCGGGTGTCGCGGCCGGTGACCGGGGTCGCGTCGGGGGTCGTGGCGGTCATCGTCGTGCCCCCACGTCGATGCGCGGATCGAGCAGCGCGTAGAACAGGTCGACGGCCGAGTTGACGACGATGAACGCCGTGACGAGAAGCAACGACACGGCCTGCACCACGGCGAAGTCCTTGCGCACCACGCCTTCGACGAGCAGTGAGCCGAGGCCGTCGAGGTTGAAGGCACGCTCCACCACCACCGTGCCGGCGAGCAGGCCGGCCACGCTGAGGCAGGCGACGGTCGAGATGGGCACCAGCGCGTTGCGCACCACGTGGCGACGGACGATCTGCCCGCTCGGCAGGCCGCGGGCGCGGGCGGTCGCGACGTGCTCGCGGTGCATCTGGTCGCGGGTGGCGGCCCGTGAGATGCGCGCCACGTAGGCGCCGTAGGCGAGCGACAGCGCGATGGCGGGCAGGGTCAGGTGGTGCAGGCGTCCGAGGACGCCTTCGCCTTCGCCGGCGCCGATGGAGGGGAACCAGCCGAGTTCGACGGCGAAGATCCAGGTGAGGAAGATCGCCGCGACGAATCCGGGCACGGCCTGGGCGATGACGGTGCCGAAGAGCACCAGCCGGTCGCTGATCCGGCCGCGCACGCCGGCGAGCACGCCCGTGCCGATCCCCACCACCAGGGTGAGCACACTGGCCAGGCCGACCAGGATGAGGCTCGTGGCCAGCCGCGTGGAGACCAGGTCGCTCACCTCGGATTTGAACACGAACGACTCGCCGAAGTCACCGCGCGCGGCGTTACCGAGCCAACGCAGGTAGCGGGTGAAGAACGGGTCGTCGAGGTGGTATCGCTCGGTGAGCCGGGCCACGGCCTCTGGCGGGAGGGTGCGCCCTCCCGCCAGCGTGGCCAGGGGTGAACCGGGTGCCGCGTAGAGCGAGGCGAAGATCAGCAGGCTGGCGATGAGCAGCGTGCCGATCAGGCCGAGCAACCTCCGGACGGCGAACCGGATCACGTCATGCGGCGCCGACGTACGCGGCCCACGGGCTGTAGAGGTAGGCGGGCAGTCCGACGGGCGGCCCGGAGATGCGGCTGCCGATGAACGTCGGTGTTGCGATGTTGACCACGGGGATCCACAGCATGTCGTCACCGAACATGGCCTGCTGGCCGGCGATGACGTGCCCGGCCCGCTCGGCGTCGTCGGATGCAGCGAAGGCGGCGGCGAAGTGGTCGAGCACCTCGGCGTTGTCGTAGCCGTAGAAGTTGAACAGGCCCTCGGGCTGGACGAGCGGCCACAGCGCCTGCAGCGGTTCGGGCACATCGGTGTACCAGATGGTCTGGAACAAGTCGGTGGCGTCGCGGCTGGCGGGGTCGTAGACCCAGTTCGAGTAGGTCTGGATCGGCACGGTCTCGACGTTGATCTCGAGACCGATCTCGGCGGCCACACCGGCGATGTAGTTGGCGGTGGTGACCATGCTGGCGTTCTCGTTGGGCGCCCAGATGGTCATTGGCTCGACCGGACCGACCTCGGCGACGAGTGCCTTGGCGGCCTCGAGGTCGGCGGTCGGAGCAATGCCGAGGTCGGCGTAGGCGCCGGCGAATGCATCCTGCTCGTAGCCCCACGTGGCGGGAGAGGCGACGGAGTAGACCGGCTCGGCCGTGCCTTCCCAGGCGACGTCCCCCACGACGGTGCGGTCGATGGCGAGCGACAGGGCCTTGCGTAGCCGGACGTCGCCGAGCGGGCCGTCGAGCGATGGGATGAGCATGTGGGTCATCGTCGACTCACCACCGTAGAAGGTGCCCGCACCGTCAAGTGCGGCGATCGCCGAGACGGGGGTCTGGAACGAGCCGTCGATCTCACCGGTCCGCAAGGCGTTGGTGAGCGCAGCGTCGTCGGGCACTGAGCGGATGATCGCTTCTCCGGCGAGCGGCGTGAGCTCGGGGTTCCAGTAGCTCGGGTTGGCGGTCATCACCAGGTCGCCGCCGGCTTCCCAGCTGGTGAACTGGAACGGCCCGGTGCACATCAGCCCGCCGGCGGGCGTGCCGTATGCGGCGCCGGCAGCCTCGACCGACGCCTTCTCGCTCACGGCGCCTGCAGCCATGGCGAGGGTCTTCCAGAACATCGAGTCCGGCTCGGTGAGGGTGATGGTCACCTCGCTGTCGCCGGTCTTGTCGACGCTGGCGACCCGGGTCCAGAACGACCCGAAGTAGCTGCCGAGCGCTGGGTCGAGGTTGCGGCCCAGGCTGAACGCCACGTCGTCGGCGGTCATCGGGTTGCCGTTCCAGAAGGTGACGCCCTCGCGAACGGTCAACACGACCTCGAGCGGATCGCTGGTGTCGATCTCAGAGGCCCGGCCCGGCACCCGCTCGAGGTCGGGGGTCATGCCGACGACGGACTCGCACATGTTCGGCAGGATGGTGTTCTCGGGGTAGTTCCACGAGTAGAGCGGGTCCAGCGAGACAGCCTCGAACGAGGTGGCCCAGGTGAAGCTGTCGATCGGACCGGTCGCCGGCGCCGACAGGCGGACCGGCTCGTCGGTCGGTGTCGGCGGCACCGTGTCGACGCTGGTGTCGGTCGGCTCGGGCACCGTCGTGTCGACGACGCAAGCGGCCGTGGTCTCGATGCCGGACGTGTCCGGCGAACTGGTGTCGTCCCCGCCGCAGGCGCTCGCCGCAATGAGTGCGGTGACGAGCAACGGCAGCCCGATCGTGCGATGCATACGTCGCATCGGTTACCCCCCAATGTGTTCGGCCCGCGGCTGCGGGACTATCGAACGATAGCGTGACCGCGGTCACTGGTCAACGCTTCTCCCTCTGAGCGGCCAGTGGTGAGGCGCGCTGGCGACCGCAGCGCTCACCGCATGGGCGACACGGTGGGGTGCAGCGTCAGTTGAACGAGCCGGTTGCGTACACGGCCGAAGCGCGTGACTGCAGCGGCTCGAGGAGCTGTGCGAGGCGGCCGACGTTGGCCACATAGCGCGCGGCGTGGCTGGGGGCGTGGGCGACGTTGAGCGTCCACGACTCGCTCTTGCCCCACGGTGG
>DAINND010000287.1:0-4433 GCA_036736065.1 Ilumatobacteraceae bacterium | reverse complement strand
CGGCCAGGGTCGTGCCAGGCCGAGGGTGCGCGTCTCGGGCGAGGGCGAGGCGGCCGGCGGCGTGGAAGATCGGCACGAGCGACCGGTCGAAGCGGCCCTCGGCGATCGCCTGGGCTGCACGGGCCTGGCTGTCGACGGCCAACTGGTCGAGCTCCTCGCGGCTGAACCCCTCGAGCGTGGCGATGAGGTCGGCCGAGATGCCCTGGGGCACCATGTCGTACTGGTCGCGCAGATGGCCGTTGTTGGCGGTGAAACCGTCGACATGCATCGGCGACGGCCGCGACATCGACTCGACCCCTCCGGTCACGACGAGATCCTGGAACCCGGCGAGCACACCCATCGCGCCGAAGTTCACGGCCTGCTGGCCCGAGCCGCAGAACCGGTTCAGCGTGACGCCGGGGGCGTCGATCGACCAACCCGCATCGAGAGCGGCCATGCGGGCGATGTCCATCGAGTGGTCGCCGCTGCCGGCACCGCAGCCCATCACGACGTCGTCGACATCTGCGGTGTCGAAGCCGTTGCGCGCCTGGAGGGCGTTGAGCACCTGGGCGAGGATCCGCTGCGGGTGGATGGGGTGCAGGGCACCGGACTCCTTCCCCTTGCCACGCGGAGAACGGACGGCGTCGATGATCCAGGCTTCGGAGGTCATGGCTCGAAGGTAGCCCGGTCGCGCGGTGCAGCCCACTACGGTGCACCGATGCCTTCCGACGCCCGCCTCGCCGTGTTCGTGGTGGCCACCCCGGGCCTCGAGCCGCTCGTCGCCGACGAGCTGCGCCGACTGGGCGTGCGCGACGCGAAGCTGCGTCACGGTGGCGTGGGCTGCAGCCTCACCTGGCCACAGTTGGGCCTGGCCCACCTGCAGCTGCGCACCGCCACCAGGGTGCTGGCGCGCATCGGCACGTTTCCGGCGCCGGGGTTCCGCGAGCTCGAGCGCGGCCTGAAGCGCATCGACTGGGCGGCCTGGCTGCCACCGGCCGCCCGCATCGACCTGCGCGTGTCGAGCACCGGCTCGGCGCTGTTCCACACCGGTGCCGTCGAGGAGCGCGCCGCTGCTGTGCTCGAACCGTTCACCGGCGAGGGCGCCGAGCAGACGGTGATGATCCGCCTGCAGCACGACACCGCCACCGTCAGCCTCGACGCCTCGGGCCTGGCGCTGCACAAGCGCGGCTGGCGCCAGGCGGTCGATGACGCACCGCTGCGCGAAACCCTTGCCGCCGCGCTGGTGGCGGTGAGCGGCTGGAACGGCAAGGCGCCGCTGCACGACCCGTTCTGCGGCTCGGGCACCATCGCCATCGAGGCGATGATGATCGCCCGCCGCATGCCGCCGGGCCGCAACCGGCCCTTCGCCTTCCAGCAGTGGCCGCGCGCCGACGAGGTGCGCTGGGAGCGCCTGGTCGCGGCAGCCGACGCCGACGTGGTCGACCGCCGACCCACGGTGACGGGCAGCGACACCTCGGGCCACGCCGTCGACGCCGCCCGCGCCAATGCGGCCCGTGCCGGCGTGGGCGAGCTCGTCACCTTCGACCAACACCCTGCCGGCGAGGTGGTGCTACCCGCCACACCGGGCTGGGTGGTCACCAACCCGCCGTACGGCGAACGGCTGCGTGGTGTCGCCCCGGCCATGCACCAGTTCGTCGACCTGCTCACCCGGTCGCCGCGTTGGCGAGGCGCCGTCATCGCCCCGGCCGGCCTGGTGAGCGCCCATCTCGCGCCGCTGCACCCGGCGGCACTCGACGCCCGGCTTGCAGTGTCGAACGGCGGCATCGCCGTGCAACTCACCCCATTCAGCGGCGTCGCTGCGACGCCGTAGCGAGCCTGGTGCAGTCCGCCATCACGACGCTGGGAACGGACAGGACGGGTGACTGGTGACTGGTGACTGGTGAACCAGGGTCGCTCGCCATCGAAGCGGAACCACACGCTCCCGGGAATGGGAGAATGCAGCCATGTCGGTTCGTGACCTCGTGGGGATCTTCTACCAGCGGCTCTGGAACGAGCGAGACCTGGCGATCGCGCCAGCCATCCTGCATCCGGACATCTCCTTTCGGGGCTCCGTGGGCTCGGCTGTCCAGGGCCGGGAGGCGGTGTGCAGCTATGTGGACATGGTGACGACGGCCTTGAGCGGCTACCGCTGCGATGTCCAGACACTCGTCGTGGAGGGTGAGCGCGCCGCCGCGAAGGTCCTCTTCTCCGGACTGCACATCGGCGAGTTCCTCGGCTACGCGCCGACAGGCGCGCGGGTCGAGTGGATCGGCTCGGCGTTCTTCACCGCTGAGCGCGGGCTGCTGACCGACATCTGGGTGCTCGGCGACGTCGTGTCGCTTCGCGCACAGCTCGAGAGCTCTCCGTGACGTTCCGTCACCTCGGCCCGGTCGCGCCGCGCGCCTGCGAGGCGCGCTCTGCGATCGACCTCAGGGGCGCGGCGACGCGCTCGTAGGCTCAGCGCATGCAGCGACGGCGCCTCCGCGACCTCGGGTTCACGATCGGCACGCTGCCGACCGGGCCCACCAACACCATCACCGACGTGGTGGGCGTGTCCGTGGGGCACTGCACCGTGGTGCACGACGAGCCGCGAGTGGCGCGCACCGGGGTGACGGTCGTGCACACGCGGGCCCCGCACGAGCGCGACCAGCTCTGCTACGGCGCGATGCACAGCCTGAACGGCAACGGCGAGATGACCGGCAGCCACTGGCTGGCCGAGAGCGGCCTGCTGAGCGGACCGATCGCCGTCACCAACACCCACCAGGTGGGCCTGGTGCGCGACGCACTCGTCGCCCATGAGGAGCAGCGCGACCCCGACGCCACCTGGTGCCTGCCCGTCGTGGGCGAGACCTACGACGGCTTCCTCAACGACATCGGCGCGTTCCACCTCACCGTCGACCACGTCACAGCCGCGCTCGCCGACGCCGAACGGTCGGGTGGCACCCCCGCACCGGTGGCCGAAGGCAACGTCGGCGGCGGAACCGGCATGATCTGCCACGAGTTCAAGGGCGGGATCGGCACCTCCAGCCGGGTGGCAACCACTCGGGCCGGCGCCTTCACCGTCGGCGCGCTGGTGCAGGCCAACTACGGCCGGCGCAACCTGCTGCGCCTCGATGGCCGGCACGTGGGCGAGGCCATCGGCCCCGAGGTGACACCCCTCCCCCACGACCCCACCGCCGGTGACGCCGGGTCGATCATCGTCGTGCTCGCCACCGACGCACCGCTGCTGGCCGACCAGTGCCGCCGCCTCGCCCAACGGGCGAGCATCGGCCTCGCCCGGGTGGGCGGGTTCGGCGCCAACAGCAGCGGCGACATCTTCTGCGCCTTCGCCACCGCCAACCGGGTGCCGCTGCACGCCGACGCCGCGCTCAGCGTGACCACCCTGCCCGCCGACCACCTCACCCCGCTGTTCCTCGCCGCCACCGAAGCGGTGGAGGAGGCCATCTGGAACGCGCTGTGCATGGCCGAGACCATGACCGGCCACCTCGGTCGCACCGTCCACGCCATCCCCCTCGACCGGCTCACCGCCCTCCGCTGACCGAGCCCCCTGCAGGGGTCTCGCAGCAGCACCACGGTCCTGCGATGCCGAGGAAGTGGCCGACGTCAGCGTGGAGCACAGCAGGAAGCACGAGCACGGTGAACGGAAGCAACCCCTTCACCCACAGCGGCTCCCTCGACGCCGCAACGCCCGCTCGACCAGCGGTCACCAATGCAATCGGCAATATCCGTTGCCCTCATTTCTCACCTGCTTTGGGCGAACACCGAATGGTGCCCGGAGGGTTCTTCTTCCTCCAGGACCTCCAAGACATCGACGCCACACCAGAGATGATCGGCGCCAAGGCGGCAGTGAACGTCGATCGCCAGATCAGCCATGGCGTGACAGCGGCAGCGAAGCTCGCCAAAAGAACGAGCAGAGGCACCCAGGCCCGGCTCATCGAAGCGCTAGCACCTGTACCGCTTCCAGCCATCGATATCTCCTGTGTAGCTGAACTTGAGCTCGACGCACTTGTTCTCGTCGGCTGCCTTGTCGAAGGTGTCGACGATCGCTGCCCCGACGACCGCAACAGAAACCAAACATACCCCGATCAGCGGCTTCGCCGGCAGGGCTGCACATGCCCATCCGAGCAGCGCGGCGGCCCCGTAGACCGGAGCCTGACTCTTGAAAGCCTTGACCTCCTTCTTCGAGTACTTGAGGTAGACGGACCATCCGTAGCTCAGCGTCGGGTCAGCAACCACCGGATAGGTCGCCCCAACGTGATCGATGTGCTGGATGAGTGTCGAGCCGTCGAACCGGTAGGACGTGTCGACCTCAGTGCCGTTGGCATCGATTGCCCACGGTGGGGCGATCTGAATGAGGGGTGCTCCATCGGCAGCGATGACTGCAGCTCCTCCGTCACCCGTGGGGATGAGTGACGCCCCAGCGGGCACCGTCATGTCGAACCGGTACTCCGTCG
>DAINND010000286.1:0-4464 GCA_036736065.1 Ilumatobacteraceae bacterium | reverse complement strand
CCGACGAGGTCGGCGTGGCTCTGCTCGGGCGGATCCCGATCGAGCCGACGGTCGCCGCCGGCGGCGACGCCGGGCGGCCGGTGGCCCTCGACGGCGCCGGTCCGGCAGCGGCCGAGTTCCGCCGCATCGCCCGGCTGATCATCGACGAGGTGGCCCCGCCCACCAACATGGCCGGCTGCTCGGCACGCATGCTCGGCCTCGTCGCTGCGGCGCTCGACGCCCGAGACAAGGGCTGAATGGTCCGGAACCTGTCCTCTTGATTCTTTGTTTAGAGGAAAAGAGTTCCGTCTACTCTGTGTACACTCAGGGACATGTCTGAGCACACCGAACACGAAAAAGCTGTTCGTCGTTATCTCCAATCGCGCCGGGATCCGTCCACATTGGTCGATTCCGACGAGATCGACCGCCTCCAGCAACAGATCGACGGAACCACCGACCCGATCGAGCAATTGCGTCTGATCTCACAACTCGAGCGCGCGAAGCAGGTCGACCTTTCGCATATCGAGCACGAGTTCATCCGGTGCGCGAAGCACTGGGCAGAAGCCAATGACATCTCGGTGTCGGCATTTCGCAACCTCGGTGTCCCCGACGCGACCCTGCGCGCCGCCGGTCTGATCGCCGGCTCGAGCCGCAAGCCGGGCCGCCCGAAGGCGGACCGTCCGGCGAGGGCCCCGCGCAGCAGTGGCCGTACGTCCGGCAACGTGTCGATCGAGCAGGTGAAGGCCCACGTCGGGTCGCTCACCGACCGGTTCACCCTCAACGACGTCGTCACCGGGGTGCGGGCCAGCTCGATGACGGTCCGCAAGGCAGTCACCGAGATGGTCGACGCCGGCACGGTGCGCAAGCTCGGCCCGGCCACGGACCACGCCGGGCGCGGCCGCGCACCGATCGAGTACCAGCTCGTCGGCTGACCGACTGCGAGCTAGAGCTCGTCGTAGCCCGGCTCACCGGGCAGCAGCACGCCCACGATCCGGCCGTCGACGAACTGGATCTTCGGCAGGATGCACGGTGGCGGGGGCATGTCGGACGCCACCGCCATTGCCTCGGCAACCGTCGCGAACCCGGCGAGGAACTGCAGGTTCTTGATCGTCGGCGGCATCATCGTCAGCTCACCGTCGGCCTGACGGGCCAGCGCCTCGCTCGGACGCACCCACAGGCTGGCGATCGTCTCGTTGTCGTCGTGCACCGAGGTCTGCTCGGGTGGCGCTGGCACGAGGTAGAAGCGCGTGTCGAAGCGACGCTGCTCACCGATCGGCGTGATCCAGTGGCTCACCCAGGCCATCTCGGTGATCGACGGCTCGAGCTCGTGGGCCGCGCACAGGGCCAGCAGCTCGGCGCTGCCGTCGTGGATCGCGTGCCGTTCGGCGAGCGCGGGATGGCCGTCGACCACGTGGGCGCCCGTCACCCGGTGGGTGGCCAGCAGCACGCCGGCTTCTTCGAAGCACTCGCGGATCGCCGCGAGGCGGTGGGCGTACTCGACGTTCTCGCCGTCGTGGGTCTCGACCCTGCCACCAGGGAACACATACATCCCGCTGCCGAACGCCGCGGCCAGTGTGCGGCGCAGCATGAACACCTCGATGCCGTCACCGTCGGCATGGTCGCGGATGAGCATCACCGTCGCGGCCGGGCGGATGGGGACGTCGGCAGGATCGAGGAGGGGTCGGTCGGTCACCTGGCTAGTCTTGCCGCTCGTGCTCGTGTGGATGGACCTGGAGATGACCGGCCTCGATCCGACGCGCCACGTGATCGTCGAGATCGCCACGATCGTCACCGACGACGAGCTCAACATCGTCGCCGAAGGCCCCGACCTCGTCGTCCACCAACCCGAGGACGCGCTCGCGCTGATGGAACCGGTCGTGGTCGAGATGCACACCAAGAGCGGGCTGCTCGAATCGATCCGCACCTCCACGACGACCCTCGACGAGGCCGGTGCGGCGACGCTGGCCTTCATCCGCGAGCACGTGCCCGTCGCCCGCACGGTGCCGCTGTGCGGCAACTCGATCGGGATGGACCGCCGCTTCCTCGACCGCCACCTGCCCGAGATCGAGCACTGGCTCCACTACCGCAGCGGCGACGTGAGCACGATCAAAGAGCTCGCCCGCCGTTGGTACCCGGCGGTGCTCGCCACCCGACCGTTCAAGGTCGGCACCCACCGCGCGCTCGACGACATCCGCGAGAGCATCGAGGAGCTGCGCTTCTACCGCCAGCACCTGTTCGTGCCCGCGGGCGCCACGGCCCCCGGCGGCCCGGCGCCCGACGGCGGCGATCAGCCCGTCGCCTGATCGGGCCGGAGCCGACGGCCCTTCCAGCGCACCGAGCGCCCGAGGCGACGCAACACGACGCTGCGCACCACCAGCACGACGAACGCCGCGGTGAGCACCGGGTGGGCGAGCACGCCGACCACCGAGAAGCGACCGGCGATCCGCCCGAGCGCCCACAGCTGCACGGCGCTGGCCAACCAGAACCACGGCGACACCAGCCAGCCACCCGCGAGCGACCACACCCAGCCGGCCACGCCGACGAGCGCCCACCAGGGAGTGGCATCGACACCGGTGCCGAGGCCCTTGGTCCAGCCCTCGACGAGCTGGCGCAGGCCCCCGGGGTACATCCGGAAGGCCGTGCCCGCGGACGACCCGACGTAGACGTCGGTGGCGCCGACGCGGCGGGCGAGGGCGAGGTCCTCGAGCACGGCGCTGCGCACCTCGGGGTGGGCATGGCCTCCCACCTCGTCGTAGCGGTCGCGCCGGCACGCCAGCACCGGCCCGAAGGCCACACGGGGGCGGGGCCGACGGCCGAGCACGGTGAAGGCGACCGACCCCATGAGCGCCGTGACGTTGCACACCAGGCTCAGCTGCTCGACCGCTCCCTCCGTGCGGTGCCAGGGCTGCACCGTCACGAGCGCATCGGGTCGACGAGCCACCCCCGCAGCCAGCGCGTCGAGCAGGCCGGGGTCGGGCACCACGTCGGCGTCGAGCAGCACGAGCACCCGATCGGGCCCTGGCGTGGTCGCGGCCACCCCGGCCGCGATCGCGTGCGGCTTGCCCGCCCAGCCCGCAGCGAGCGGCGGCGCGGCCAGCACGGTCGCGCCGAGGCCCGAGGCGATGGCTGCGGTGCCGTCGCTCGAGCGATCGTCGACGACGACCAGCTCGTCACCGTCGCGCAGCTGCGCCAGGAGCGGCCCGAGCAGGTTGGCGATCGACGCAGCCTCGTCACGCGCCGGCACCACCACGCTCACCGGGGCACGACCGCCAGCCGGCGCGGCCGGCAGGTGCCTCGGCCGGGCCAGCAGGGCCCAGCCGCACGCCCAGCCGGCGACGAACAGCACCACCGACCACACCGAGGGAGTGGGGTCGAACCAGGCCGCCAGCACGTGTGCAGTCTGGCCGCTCGGCCGGACCGGCACATCCTCGATCCGGATTTCGCGTAATTCGGTTGACGTCCGGCCGTCCGTGCTGATTGCCTGTGGGGGTCCTGCGACGGTCGCAGGGCAGGTGCGCCCGTCAGGGTGCACCCACCAGGAGAGCACCAGTCAGCATGATCGCCCGGACGCACACCATCGAGCAGGCCCACGTGGCCGCTGATGCGCGCGCCGTCGCTGCCTGCGGCTGTGGCTATGCCTGGGCCGAGATGCCGGCTGCCGCCTCGGTGCATGCCGCGAATGCCAAGCGCTTCGCCACCCGCACCACCAAGCGCCCCGCCCGGCACCTCGGACGCCGGACGACGTAGCCCACGCCACGTCGCCACCGCACCGAGGCCGCCGGGACACCAGTCCGGCGGCCTTTCGTCGTTCCCCCGACACCCCTCGACCCGACCCCTCTGCGCACCAGCACCGCACACGACCACTCCACAGCGACAGGAACCCATCATGCAGACCATCACCGCACCTCAGCTCATCGCCGCAGCCTCTGCGGACAACGAGTGGACCGTGCACGAGGTCACCGCGGTTCGCGCCCCTGCACGCTGCGCCGACGGCAACGGGACCCTGACGCCGCTGTTCTTCTCCGACGACGTGATCGACATCGCCCGCGCCAAGGCGATCTGCAGCCGCTGCCAGCGTCGCGCGACCTGCCTGCAGGACGCGCTCGACCGCGCCGAGCCGTGGGGCGTCTGGGGCGGCGAGCTGCTCGACCAGGGCCGCGTGATCGTCGCCAAGCGGCCCCGCGGGCGCCCCCCCAAGCACGCCCGCCCCGTGCTGGTGGTAGGGGAGGGGGCGCGGGCGCAGCCGCACGGGGGCAAGTCGGGCTGACCACCCCCGGCCCCCGCAGAATGTTACGGCCCGAGCTACCAAATCGGACGTCGATAACCGGCAGAAACGCCATCGGGTCAAAGTAACTGGCCCCGCGGCCAATGCCGCCCAGGATGCGCACGTCTTTCCCCACCTGATCGGCCGTCTGGCTGTTGCCGGGCGAGTTCACCGACGTGCCCGCCGAAGAGACCGTAAACGGCGCACCGCTGAAGGCGCTG
>DAINND010000285.1:0-4474 GCA_036736065.1 Ilumatobacteraceae bacterium | reverse complement strand
GGCGATCGACCCGAAGGGCTTCTACGCCCTCGGCCTGACCGAGCTGTGTCTGCAGGACGGGTACGTCGAACCGGTGCAGATCACGCTCAGCTCAGGCGGGCGCATCACCGGCAGCGTGACCAGCGAGGCACTCGGAACACCGCTCGGCGGTGCGCTGGTGCGCGTCCGTCGAATCGACGACCACTGGCCGATCGACGTCGTGTTCACCACCGACGCCGACGGCACCTACGTCACACCGAAGCTGCCCGCCGGCTCCTATCGGGTCCAGTTCACCGACGCGACCGGCCAGCACCTCTCGGAGTACTACGAGAACGCGATGAGCAGCGATGCAGCAACCCTCGTCGACGTCATGTGGGGGGACACCACCGTCGATGCTGCGTTGCAGCTCCCCGGTACGCGGCTGAGCGTGCGCACGGTCGACGAGGACGGTGTCGCGCTGCCCGACATCGAGGGGAGGCTGCTCGACAACTCCCTCGTCCAACGCGAGCTCGGCAGCACCGCCGCCGACGGCAGGGTGTCATTCGACGTCGAGCCCATCTGCGGGGTGGTGATGGCCGTCGACCGCAGCGGCACCTACGGGCTCGAGTTCACACAGCTCTGCCTGCAACAGGACTACCACGAGGTCGTCGAGTTCGAGATGCGGGCCGGTGGCACCATCACGGGCGTCGTCACCAGCGACACCGACGGATCACCCATCACGGGGGCCTCTGTCGAGGTGCAACGCATCGACGCAGGCTTCGCGTGGGCCGCTCCGTTCCCGCTGCTCGTCGAGGCCGACGGCACCTACGCCAGCCCAGGACTGCCCCCCGGCACCTACCGGATCTTCTTCCGTGACCCGAGCGGCGAGCACCACGGCGAGTTCTACGACGACGCCGCCAACCCGATGGACTCGACCCCCGTCATCGTCGGGCCAGGCGCCATGGTGACCGCCGACGCCAGCCTCCCCGCAGCCATCCGCCCCAACCTGGTCGGACAGGTGCTCGGCCCCACCGACCACCCGCTGGCCGGCATCAGGCTCCAGATCGTCGACGACTCATGGGCGTAGCTCGCATCCGTCACCACCGGTCCCGACGGTCGCTTCGAACTGATGCTGCCCGCCATGTGCGTGACCATCGTCGTCACCGACCCCGCCGGCAACCACGCCTTCCGTCAACTCCCGATGTGCCTGCAGTCCGGCTACGTCGAACCGATCGAGATCGCACTGGCGCCCGGCGGCACGTTCACCGGCCAGGTGACCTCGATGAACGGCACCCCCCTCGCTGGCGTGCAGGTATGGGCGACGCGCAGCCTGCCCGGTGGGCTCTGGGAAGCCGTGCCCGGCAACCTCGTCACCGACGCGCTCGGCCGCTACACCACCATCGGCCTGCCGCCCGGCCAGTACCTGGTCAGCTTCGGCGCAACCGACGCCGACTACCTCGACGAGTGGTTCGACGACGCCCCCAGCCCCGATGTGGCAGACCGGGTCGCCGTGAGCGCAGGCTCGGCGACGACCGGCATCGACGCCCGCCTCACCCGGCTCGGCTCCATCAACGGCACCGTCACCTACGCCAGCACGGGCGGCGGGCCTGCCGCACCGGCACCGGGCATCACCGTCACGGTCCACCCGACCGACGGCTCGGCGCCCTTCACCGGCTCGACCGGCGTCGATGGCGGCTACTCCATCGATGTGCCCGACGGCGAGTACGTCGTCGAGTTCACCGGCACCGCCGTCGAGACCCTCTGGTACAACAGTGCGAGCGACTTCCTGTCGGCCCAGACCCTGTCGGTCGTCAACCGTGACGTGCTGACCGACGTCGACGCCAGCCTGCGCCGCCTCGGCACCCTCACCGGCACCGTCAGCGACCAGGGCGGCACCCCCATCGCCGGGGCCGAGGTGCTCGTCGAGGCGACCGACGGCAGCACCAGCGCTCTCGCCACCACAGCCGCCGATGGCACCTACTCCGTCGGCGTGGTGCCAGGTGACCACACCATCCGGTTCAGCGACCCGCTCGAGCGGTACGCCCCCGAGTGGTACCACGACCGCACCCGACGCTCGCTCGCCGGCACCGTGTCCGTCGCCGGCGGTGCGACGGTCACCGGCATCAACGCCACCCTCGCCAGCGGCCACCTCTACCGCGCCTGGGTGTTCGACGGTGGCACCGGTAACTCACTGCTGCAGTTCATCGTCGACGTCTACACGAGCGCCGGCACACCGCTCTACGACGACCTCCCCTCCGAGGGCGGCCTGTTCCGACTCGTCCTCCCACCGGGCAACTACTCCCTCGAGTTCGCCGCTCCCGGCGGCTACCTGAGCCGCACCGTGACACTCCAGATCGTCGCCGAAGCCGTCGACAGCGACGTCTCCCTCGAGAACGCCGTCGTCGTGTCCGGCAAGGTCCTCGACGGCACCCTCGGCGGCCCGCTCGTCGGCGCCGAGGTGACGGTGACGTCCCTCGGCCTCGCCGGCACCCCAGCGGCCATCTACCCCTCGCGCGAGGCCGCCTCGACGACACTCACCGATGCGTCCGGCACCTACTCGTTCCGTCTGGTCCCCGGGCGCTACGAGATCGTCGCCCGCAAGGCCGGCTACGCCGACGTGCACCTGGGGGACGGCTCGTGGTGGTGGCCGAGCCCCAGCGGCTACCTCGATGTCGTGCCAGGAGCCACGCAGGCCGTCGTGGACCTGTACGGACGACAGGCTGCCACCGTGAGCGGCGTGGTCACCGACACACGCACTGGTCTGCCGATCGCGGGTGAGGTCGTCGAGATCTCTCGCAACGGCGTGCTCGGTCGCGAGACGCGGCCCACCGCCGCCGCAGGCCGATACTCGTTCACCGGGCTGCCGCCCGGTGACGTGACCGTGTTCTCCACATCGTCCACCCACGCCCTGGCGTACTGGATCACGATGTGGATCGACGATGGCACCACGGTGGACGATGCCCACCTCGCCCTGCGCCCCTTCGGGTTCCGTCTCATGGCCGAGGTGCGCAGCCGCACCACCGGCCTCGTCGTCGCCGATGTGTGCGGCCAGGCCTTCGCCGTCCAGTTCGACACCACCTCCGCGCTCGGCCCAGAGGTGTGTGCCGTGCTCAACGACGGCTACGTCGAGGTCGACTCCCCGGTGACGACCGAGGTCTATGTCCGCTACCGCGGCCCAGCCGGCATGCTCGAAGCACTGTGGGTGCAGTTCACAGCCGTCCCGGGCACCGAGGACCAACCCCTCCAGTTCCTGCTGCTCGACGACCGTGTGCTGCCGCCAGGCGCGCCGGCATCACTCACCGCCTCACCCGGCGTCGGCCAGGTCGTGCTGAACTGGACCGCGCCGACGTCGGACGGTGGATCGCCCGTCACCGGCTACCGGGTCCGCTGGCGACTCTCCGGCACGACCTCCTGTACGACGGTGCCGGACCGCCCAGGTTCGTCGCGTGCGCACACGGTGCCCGGACTGGTGAGCGGTTCGACCTACGAGTTCGAGGTGTACGCGATCAACGCGATCGGCGTGGGCGCCGCCGCAGCGTCCGCATCGGCGACGGTGCTCTCGGTGCCCGGTGCACCGACCTCGCTGCAGGCCGCGTCAGGCGTGGGTCAGGTGATGCTGACCGGGGCCCCGCCGACGTCCGACGGTGGAACACCGGTGACCAACTACCGGATCCGCTGGCGACTCGTCGGTGCGCCCACCTGGTCGACGCCGCTCACCCGAGGATCTGCACCGCAAGCCTTCACCGTGTCGAGCCTGGTGAGCGGCGCAACCTACGAGTTCGAGGTGCATGCGATCAACGCGATCGGCATGAGCACCGCGGCCGCATCCGTCACGTCGACGGTCTGGTCGGTGCCCGGCGCGCCTGCCACGGTGTCGGCCACGCCCGGTGTGGGCCAGGCCGTCGTCACCTGGGATCCACCGTTGTCGGAGGGCGGCACACCGGTGCCCGGCTACCGCGTCCGCTGGCGCTTCGGCACCTCCGGCTCATGGACCACCTTGCCCGACCGCAGCGCCACGCCACGATCGGTCACGATCACAGGCCTGCGCAACGGCGCCAGCCACCAGATCCAGGTGCTGGCGATCAACGCCGTCGGTGTCGGCACCCTCGCCGCCATGACCGTCGTCACCACCCCATCGGTGCCCGAGCAGCCGAGGGAGCTGACAGCGGTGCCCGGCGACGAGCAGGTGACCCTGTCGTGGAGCGCGCCCGACGACGATGGCGGCTCGCCGATCACCGACTACGTGGTGCGGATGTCGACCTCCGGTGGGTCGTGGGTCACGCTCGTCGACGGCACATCGACATCGACGACCTTCACGGCGACGGGTCTGCGCAACGGCACGTCCTACCGGTTCGTCGTCCTCGCCCGCAACGCCGTGGGCACCGGATCGGCGTCGGACTCGGTCACCGGGGTCGCGGTGAGGCCGCCCGATCCGCCCGCCTCGCTCACCGCGACCCCGGGTGGGGGCCGGGTGAGCCTGGCCTGGGCGTCGCCCCGCAGCAATGGAGGCTCCTCC
>DAINND010000284.1:0-4494 GCA_036736065.1 Ilumatobacteraceae bacterium | reverse complement strand
CACATACCTGGTGACCGTTGAGCCCACTGTCGAAGTGAGCTGACACGTAGACGACCCTGTCAGCAATCGTGGTTTGTTGGGGGCCGTCCGGGTGGCCGGCCCCCACGTCACTTCTCCCCGGGGGTCGATGAGTGCTCCGCTATGTAGTCCGTCGCCTGCTGTGGGCGATCCCGATGGTGATCATCGCGACGTTCCTCGTCTACGTCGCGCTGCGCGTCGGCACCGACCCGGTGGCCAGCTACAAGCGTGTCAACCAGCGAGCCTCGGCGAAGAAGATCCAGCAGTACATCGAGGCCAACGGCCTCTATGAGGGGTTCGGCGGCTACATCAAGGGGTACTTCCAGTGGCTCGGTGGCTTCCTGACCGGCAACTGGCCGCGCAGCATCAAGGGCAGCCGCGAGGTCTGGCCGGCGTTCAAGGACGCCATGATGAACACCCTTCGCCTCGGTATCACCTCGTCGGTGATCGGCATCACGATCGGCTTGGCGCTCGGTGTGTTCGTGGCCCTCAAGCCTGGCTCGTTGCGCGACTCGGCCACGAACACGGTCGCCTTCATCGCCATCGCCACGCCGCCGTTCGTGTCGGCGCTGCTGCTCCAGTTGCTGTTCGCGGTCTACTGGACGCGCTGGTTCGGCGAGCCGTTCCTGCCGACCTCGGGCGTGTACCCACCCGGCCAGCAGGGGTTCGACCTCTGGCTGATGATCAAGCACATGATCCTGCCGGTGACCGTGGTGGTCATCCAGATCGTCGCCGTCTACACCCGCTACATGCGTGCCTCGTTGCTCGAGGTGCTCAACAGCGAGTACATGCGCACCGCTCGCTCCAAGGGCATCAGTGAGCGGCGGGTGCTGGTCCGCCATGCGCTGCGCAACGCGCTCATCCCCATCGCCACCATCGCGGCGCTCGACTTCGGAGCGATCCTCGGTGGGCTGATCATCACCGAGGGGGTCTTCTCCTACCCTGGCCTCGGGCGCTACTTCCTGTCGGCGTTCGAGACCGGTGACTTCCCGCTCATGATGCCGTGGATGTTCATCTTCACGGTCGTCGTGATCGTGTTCAACCTGATCGCCGACGTCCTGTACGCCGTGCTCGACCCGAGGATCCGCCTTGACTGACGTGCTTCGCCCCCGTACGGCAGCTGACGAAGCGGCTGACGCAACCCAGGGTCTGACCAACGACTCCCTCTCGCCGACGCGGATGGCGATGAAGCGGTTCGTGCACCACAAGGCCGCCGTTGCCGCCCTGGTCCTGCTCGTCCTCATGACCGTCTTCGTCATCCTGGCTCCGATCACGGCTCGCTACGGCGTGAACGAGCAGGTGTTCGAGACGAGCGCCGAGCGGCCCAACTTCAACCAGCCCCCGCAGTCGGTCGCCTGGTTGGGCACCGACGACATCGGACGAGACCTCTACAGCCGGTTGATCTATGGGCTGCGCGTCTCGTTGCTGATCGGTCTCGCCTCGGCGGTGATGAGCACCATCATCGGCGTCTCGATCGGTGCCATCGCCGGCCTCAAGGGTGGACGGCTCTCCGACATCCTGATGCGCGTGACCGACTTGTTCCTCGCGTTCCCGTTCCTGGTCACGCTGATGATCATGCGCAGTGTCCTGGCGAGCATCCCCTGGCTCAAGCCGATCACCGGGCCGATCACCTCCATCCGGTTCGTGATCGTGCTGTTCGTGCTCTTCGGCTGGATGGGAGTGGCGCGCATCATGCGCGGCCAGGTGCTGGCCCTGAAAGAGCGCGAGTTCATCGAAGCCTCGCGGGCGCTCGGCGCCGGCAACTTCCGGATCATCTTCAAGCACCTCATCCCGAATTCGATCGGCCCGATCCTGGTGGCGCTCACCTTCGCCGTCTCCAGCGCGATCATCGCCGAGTCGACGCTCGCCTTCTTCGGCTACGGGCCCCAGCCGGGGGCGGGAGCGACGTCGCTGGGCATCCTGGTGTCGAACTCGCAGGGGGCGCTGCTCCCTGGCTACTGGTGGTTGGTGGTCTTCCCCGGCGCGCTGCTGGTCCTCGTTGCGCTGTGCATCAACTTCGTCGGTGACGGCCTCCGCGACGCCACCGACCCGAAGCTCGACATGGGAGGCGGGTCGTGAGCGACGAGGTGGTGCTGTCCCTACGTGACCTGCGTGTCACCTTCGCCACGATGCTGGGTGACGTGCAGGCGGTGCGCGGTGTCGACCTCGACGTCCGCTCGGGGGAGATCGTCGGCATCGTCGGCGAATCGGGATCCGGCAAGTCCGTCACCTTCCTCGGCATGTTGGGCCTGCTCCCGAGCATCGCTCGTGTCGAGGGGTCGGCCACGGTGCGCGGCGCTGAGATGATCGGCGCCTCGACGAAGCAGATGCGCGCGATCCGCGGCAAGCGGGTGGCGATGATCTTCCAGGACCCGTTGTCCGCGCTGAACCCGACGCATCGGATCGGCAACCAGATCGTCGAGATGCTCCGCGAGCACCAGCCGATGTCGAAGGATGCGGCGATGCGTCGTGCCGTCGAGCTGCTCGACCTCGTCGGCATCCCCCAACCGGACCAGCGGGCGCGCCAGTATCCGCACGAGTTCTCCGGCGGCATGCGCCAGCGGGTGATGATCGCCATGGCGATCGCCAACGACCCGGAGGTGCTGATCGCTGATGAGCCGACCACGGCGCTCGACGTGACCGTGCAGGCCCAGATCCTCGAGGTGATGCAGCGCATCCAGCGCGAGCTCGGCACGGCGATCGTGCTGATCACCCACGACCTCGGGGTCGTGGCGCGTGTCGCGGACCGGGTGCAGGTGATGTACGCCGGTCGCACGGTCGAGCGCGGAACGGTCGACGGCATCTTCTCGTCGTCGACCCATCCCTACACCCGGGGCCTCATGTCCGCCCTGCCCGACATCAGCCGCGACCGCCTCGTCCCCATCCCGGGGTCGCCGCCCAACATGCTCCGGCCACCGGCCGGCTGTGCGTTCGCGCCTCGGTGCGTCCACGCCGTCGAGCGCTGCGCGGTGGGGGACCCCCCGCCCCTCGCAGCCGTCGGGATCACCGAGACGGCGTGCGTGCGAGCCGGTGAGCTGATCACGGAGGTCGCGCCATGAGCGCAGAGCCGATCCTCGAGGTCGACAACCTGGTCAAGCACTTCACGGTTCGTGGGTCGAAGGGGCTGCGCTCGCTTCGCTACACCGTGCAAGCGGTGTCCGATGTGTCGTTCCGCATCGATCGGGGCCAGACCCTGGGCCTCGTCGGCGAGTCCGGCTCGGGCAAGACGACCGTCGGGCGGTGCGTGCTCCGACTCATCGAGCCGACGTCGGGATCCGTGCGGTTCAAGGGACGTGAGCTGGTCGGCATGCCCGCCAAGGAGCTCCGCCTGCTGCGCCGAGAGATGCAGATCGTCTTCCAGGACCCGTATGCGTCGCTCGATCCCCGGCGGACCGTGCTCGACGCGATCGCCGAGCCGTTCGAGATCCAGAAGATCCCCGGTGACCACCGCGCCAAGGTGTCCGAGTTGCTCGAGCTCGTCGGGCTCTCACCGGATCACGCCCGCCGCTTCCCCCACGAGTTCTCCGGAGGTCAGCGCCAGCGCATCGGCGTCGCCCGCGCGCTGGCGCTCAACCCGTCGCTCATCGTCCTCGACGAACCGGTCTCGGCGCTCGACGTGAGCATCCAGGCCGGCGTGGTGAACCTGCTCGAGGACCTCCAGGCCCAGCTCGGCCTCAGCTACCTCTTCATCGCCCACGATCTCTCGGTGGTGCGGCACATCAGCGATCTCGTCGCCGTGATGTACCTCGGCAAGTTGATGGAGGTCGGTCCGGCCGACGAGCTCTACGAGCGGGCAGCGCATCCCTACACGCGGGCGCTCCTGTCGGCGATCCCCGAGCCAGATCCGATCCGCGAGCGCAGCCGTCAGCGGATCCTGCTCGAGGGCGACGTCCCCAGCCCGATCGATCCGCCGAGCGGGTGCCGGTTCCGCACACGCTGCCCGATCGCTCAGCCGGTGTGCGCCGAGGAGGAGCCGGCGCTCGTCGAGCGCGGCCAGGGGCACCCCGTGGCATGCCACTTCCCGCAGACCACTGCGGTCAGCGTCAACACCCCGACCGCCTGAGCCGTTCCCGGCCGCGTCACAGGTAGACTCACGAACCGTGCGCGACGTCATCATGTACCTGGTGCTGATCATCAACCTGCTCTCGCTGGTGGCACTGATCGCCGGTGTGCTCATGCACAGCGGCCGCGGCGGCGGACTGAGCGACATGCTGGGTGGCGGCGGCATGGCGACGGCGCGCGGCTCGGCAGCCGCCGAACGCAACCTCACCCGGATCACCACGGTCTTCGCCCTGGTGTGGGTGCTCTCGGTGATCGCGCTCGGTTTCCTGTTGGTCCGCGCCTGACGCGGGGCTAACCTCTGTCTCCCGGCACATCAGCGCCGGACATGTCGAAGTGGCGAAATAGGCAGACGCGCTAGCTTGAGGGGCTAGTGCCCGTAAGGGCGTGGGGGTTCAAGTCCCCCCTTCGACACCA
>DAINND010000283.1:0-4524 GCA_036736065.1 Ilumatobacteraceae bacterium | reverse complement strand
CCTTGCGGTGCACGCCGAGGTCGGCGGCGCGCACCTCGACCACAGCGCGCCGACAGGGCCGCAGGGAGCGCACGGTGAGCCGTGCCGCACCGACGGGCAGGCCCAGGAACGCCCCGACGGTGTCGGGTGTGACGGCGGCGGCGAGACCGGGCAGCAGCGGATCGTACGGGTAGCACCACACCTGTGGTGTCGCAGCCCGGTCGGCGAGCGGAACCGCGACCTGGACGAGCTCGTCGCGTGCTGTGCCGTCCGGCCAACCGACCGTGACGTCGAAGCCGACGATCACCTCGTCGCCCGGCCGCAGGTGCACCTCGCGCCGGTGGAGCGCCGTCACCCGGCCGCCGAGCTCCGCGAGCGCATCGACGGCCGCGACGGCGAACGCGTCGAGATCGAGGGCATCGGCATCCGCGTCCACCGGGGCAGTGTGCCAGCACCGGGGGCGCCCACTGCGGCGCGACTAGCGTCGGCCGTCGTGACCACCGTGCGCCGCGCCCAGACGACCGACATCGACCGCATCTGCCGCACCCTGGTCCGGGCGTTCGCCGACGACCCGCTCGTGCGCTGGATGCTGCCCGACGACGAGGCGTACGCCGGCCGCGACGGCGATGCCTTCTTCCGTCTGGTGAGCCGGCGCTGGTTCGAGGTGGGCGAGGTCTGGACGACGCCGGACTGCGTCGCCGCGTCGGTGTGGGGCCCGCCCGACCCCGCACCCCTGCCCGACGCGCTGTCTGCCGAGCTCGGAGCGCTCTACAGCGGCTTCGACCCCGCCACGCAGGCGCGGATGGGGGCCGTCAGCGCCGCCGTGCACGCCCGCCGACCCGAGGGGCCCTACTGGTACCTGCAGTTCCTCGGCACGCACCCGGACTGGCAGCGCCAGGGCCTCGGCTCGGCCCTGCTCGCCCCGCTGCGCGAGCGTTGCGACGCCGAAGGCCTCGGGCAGTACCTCGAGACCGCCACCGACGAGGACATCGCCTACTACCGAGGCCGCGGCTTCGAGGTGGTCGAGGCCTTCGACGTCCACGACACCCACGACCCCTCGCGCCCGCCGGTCACCATCACCTCGATGTGGCGGCCTGCAGGGCGCGGCTGAACGGCGGGAGGAGCCCCATGACCATCAGCGACCCCCACCAGCCGACCGGGCTGCGGCCGATCGAGCTGCGCAGCGACAACTGCGCCGGTGCAGCGCCCGAGCTGTTGGCTGCCATCGCCGCCGCCAACAGCGGATCGGCCCTCGCCTACG
Organism: Ilumatobacteraceae bacterium; assembly: GCA_036736065.1. Taxonomy (GTDB): domain Bacteria; phylum Actinomycetota; class Acidimicrobiia; order Acidimicrobiales; family Ilumatobacteraceae; genus VFMC01. The sequence continues at coordinate 3,284 of DAINND010000283.1, read as the reverse complement.
GCGGCGACGAGTGGTCGGCCCGGCTGCAGGCGCGCGTCGCCGAGGTGTTCGAGCACCAGGACGTCACGGTCTTCCCGGTGCTCACCGGCACGGCGGCCAACTCCTTGGCCCTGTCGGCGCTGTGCCCACCGTGGGGCGCCGTGCTGTGCCACGAGACCGCGCACATCATCCGCAACGAGTGCGGAGCGACGTCGATGTTCGGCGCCGGCGCGGTCATGCGCGGCCTGCCGGGTGAGCGCTTCCTGCTCGACGCGGCCTCGCTCGAGCACGCCTTCGCCACCACCAACTGGGGCGATCCGCACCACTCGCAGCCATCGGCGCTGTCGATGACCAACCCGACCGACTTCGGCACGGTGTACAGCGTCGAGCGGGTTCGCGAGCTGGCCGGTCTGGCGCGCGACCGCGGACTGCGGGTGCACATGGACGGCGCCCGCATCGCCAACGCCATCGACGCGCTGGGGTGCACCCCTGCCGAGCTCACGTGGCGCGCCGGCGTCGACATCGTCTCACTGGGCGCCACCAAGAACGGCGCGCTGAGCACCGACGCCATCGTCTGCTTCGACCCCGCGCTCGCCGAGCAGTTGACCTATCGCGTCAAGCGCGCCGGCCAGGTGGCGTCGAAGATGCGCTTCCAGTCGGCACAGCTCGAGGCGTACCTCACCGAGGGCCTGTGGTTGCGGCTGGCGGCAACGGCGAACGCGGCGATGGCCCGCCTCGCCACCGGCCTCGAGGCGCTCGGGATCGGGTTCGTCGCCCGGCCCGAGGCCAACATCGCCTTCGTCACGGTGCCCGACGAGGTGGTAGACCGCCTCGAGGCGGCCGGGGTGCTGTTCTACCGCATCGGTCCTGGTGTCATCCGGTTCGTCACCAGCTTCCAGACCTCGGCCGACGACGTCGACGACACGCTCGCACGGATCGCAGCAGCGGTCGGCTGAGCGGTGTCGACCCACCGCCTCCCGCTGGTCGCGTCACTGATGGCGCTCGGCGCCGGCGCCGTCTGGAGCCTCGGCGCGATCACCAACCGGCTCGCCGACGACTCCGACGCATTCCAGTACCTCGTGTGGCGCTCGATCGGCGTGGTGCTCGTCGTCGAGGCCGTGTCGTTCGTGCAGCGCAAGCCCGCGCCCACGCTGCGCGCCTATCGATCGGGACGGCTGATGATCCTCGGCAACGTGATGCTGCTCATCGCGTCACTCGGGTTCGTCTACGCCATCAAGACGACCACATCGGCCAATGCCGCGTTCCTCGCCTCGACCACCCCGTTCTTCGGCGCCGTGCTGGCACGACTCGTGCTGCGCGAGAAGCTGACCTGGGTGACCGTGGCCTCGATCGCGCTGGGGTTCGTCGGGCTGGTCGTCACCGTCCTGGGCGACCTCGGCGCAGGCAACATGGCGGGCAACATCGCCGCGCTCACCTCGGCGATGGGTCTGGCCGGCTACACGGTGGTGGTGCGCTCCGACCCCGAGCGTGACTGGTCGCCTGCGCTGCCGGGCTACGGCGTGATGATGATCGTGATCTGCGCCGCGGTGACTCTCGGGGGCGGGACGACCCTCGTGCCGCCCCCAGACGACATCGCCCTGGCCCTGCTGCACGGTGGCGTGCTCATCGTGGTCGGCTTCTACCTGTTCAACGGGGCTTCGCGCGTGGTGCCGGCGGCGGCGATGACGCTGTTCGCCCAGACCGAGATGGTGCTCGTGCCCGTGTGGGCGCTGCTGTTCCTCGACGAACGCCCCTCGACGACCACCCTCGTCGGCGGGGCGATCATCTTCACGGCGATCATCGGCAAGGTCCTGCTCGACACCCGTTCGGCCGATGAGCGACCCCGACCGGAGATGACCGCCGTCTGAGGCGTCTGCTACGACAGAGCCATGGATCCGAGCGCACCGGCATCGCTGTCGGCCCGAGCCCACCGGCATCTCTGGATGCACTTCACCCGGCTGGGCGGGTTCGCCCCGGACGAGGTGCCGGTCATCGTGCGCGGCGAGGGCTGCACGGTGTGGGACCAGCACGGACGCGCCTACCTCGACGCACTGTCGGGACTGTTCACCGTGCAGGTCGGCCACGGCCGCGCCTAGCTGGGGGAGGCCGCCGCCCGTCAGGCGGCCACGCTCGGCTACTTCCCCACCTGGTCGTTCGCCCACGAACCGGCCATCGAGCTGGCCACCCGCCTGGCCGACATGGCCCCCGGCGACCTGAACCGGGCGTTCTTCACCCCGAGCGGCGGTGATGCGGTCGAGACCGCGATGAAGCTCGCCCGCCAGTACTGGAAGCTGCGCGGCCAGCCCACCCGGACCAAGTTCATCAGCCGCTACCTCGCCTACCACGGCACCTCGATGGGCGCGCTCAGCCTGGGTGGCGTGCCGGCGATCCGCACACCGTTCGAGCCCCTCGTGCCCGGCGCGGTGAAGGTGCAGACGCCCTACCGCTACCGCTGCCACGACTGCGGCGACCTACCCGCGTGCACGCTGCGCTGCGCCGACGACGTGGCGATGCGCATCGAGATGGAAGGCCCCGACACCGTGGCCGCGGTGTTCATGGAGCCGCTGCAGAACACCGGCGGCGCGTTCGCCCCGCCCGAGGGCTACTGGCAGCGGGTGCGCGAGATCTGCGACCACTACGACGTGCTGCTGGTGAGCGACGAGGTGATCAGCGCCTTCGGCCGTCTGGGCCACATGTTCGGCAGCGAGCGCTACGACTACCAGCCCGACATGATCACCTTCGCCAAGGGCGTGACCTCCGGCTACGCACCCTTGGGCGGCGTGATGATCAGCGACCGGCTCGCCGAGCCGTTCCTGCACGACACCACCGCGTTCCTGCAGGGCCAGACCTTCGGCGCCCACCCCGTCAGCTGCGCCGTGGCGCTGGCCAACCTCGACATCTTCGAGCGCGAGGACCTGTGCGCCCACGTACGCGCCAACGAGGGTCTGTTCAAGGCGGCCATCGAGTCGCTGCGCGACATCCCGATCGTCGGCGACGTGCGCGGCGAGGGCTACTTCCTCGCCATCGAGCTCACCACCGATCAGGCCACCAAGGGCATGTTCACCGACGCCGAGTCCGAGTGGCTGCTGCGCGGCCTGCTGTCGCCCGAGCTGTTCGCCGCCGGGCTGATCTGCCGTGCCGACGACCGCGGCGAGCCGGTGATCACCCTCAGCCCACCGCTCATCGCCGGCCCGGCCGAGTTCGAGGTCATCCGTTCGACGCTGCGCACCGAGCTCACCGCAGCGCGCGACACCCTCGCCGCCCGCCGGGGCTACGCCCGGTCGCATCCGGGTGCCGCGTCGTCC
>DAINND010000282.1:0-4528 GCA_036736065.1 Ilumatobacteraceae bacterium | reverse complement strand
CAGCCCGATCGAGTACGAGCTCCGCCACGACCAACACGCCCGCGACCAAGCAAGCTGACCGCGCGGAACCCAGGGCACACGAGAGCCTCCAGGGATCCCAGGGAGGTTCAACCCCGCCGTACTGGGTGAGCCAACGACGCCACGTCGACTCGCCGATCTCGAGATGCCGACACACCTCCGCGAGGTCCTTGCCGGCCGCGAGCTGCTTGTGGCCCTCGGCGAGCTTGCGGATGATCTGATCCGGCGTATGCCGCCGGCGCTTGCTTGATGCCATGGTGCTGCAATTCTTCCTGCCCCCATGGGCGACGAAGTCGCACAACACCCGGGCCACTACCAGGGTCTCAGCTCGGGTGTAGACGCCGTCGGGTCGAACCGCAGTGCGGAGCAAACGCGAGCGGTCTCGAACTCCGCCATGTAATTCGAACGCCCGTCGCGGACATGTGGCACTCAGCTCAGCAACGACGGCGATGTTCCTGCATCCGCATTCCGTGACCCGCGCTGGCCAACCCTTGGAAGGAGATCCACAATGAAGAGTAGCAAGAAGGTCGGAATCGTCAGCGGCGTGGCAGTCGTAGCAGTCGTCGCTGTCGCTGCAGGTCTCACGACAGCGAGCAAGATCGCCCGAGTTGCTCATATCGACCGACCGCTCGAGTCCAGCACCGGGGTTCGCATCGCTGATTGGGAGAGCGCCGCCCGCCTCCCGCTGCTGCCGGCGAACGCAATCACGATGGTCAACGCAGGCGACCAGTTCAGCATCAGCAAGATCGGGGGCCTGGTCGATGTCCAGGCAAGCCTGAACGGCACCGCTCTTCGGGTGGATTCGACTGAGGAGAGCTTCGTCATCACCGTGGGTGCGGTCGACGGAGTCGGTGCTGCTGAGCTGATCCTCACGGAGAGGTTCTCCGATGGCGATGAAGTCGCCTTGCCGTTCACGACGTTCACGTCAATGGCCGCGATGGTGGCTGACCCGCCGAAGATCGTGAATGTCAAGGTCGACGGCACCCGGGTTGCACCGTGGGGGTCGTTTGGTCAGACCGAGGGAATCGAAGGCGACCTCAGCGGCCCCGAGTCGGTGGCGGTGACACCGAACGGTGATCACCTACTGCTCGACACCGTCAATGACCGCGTGCTTGCCGTCGCCAACGACGGGACCACTGACGTCCGGCTGAAGCTGGATGGAGGACCGTTCGGGTCGTTCGTGCAGTCGCCTGATCGTACGCTTCTCCTGGCAATCGACATCCAGCATGCACGCGCCGTGAACGTGCTGTCGGGTCACTCAATCGACCTTCCCGCGTTCGTCTCGAACCTGGCGCTCGGCACCAAGTTCAGTCTTGACAACGAAGGGACCTTCTTCGTTCAGAACCCTGGTGACGGCGCGAGCTACTCAATCGGCCGGATCACAGAGTCGACCCTTACGCGTAGCGACGAAGCTCTCAGGGATCTGTCGGCCCCACGCGTCTGGGTCGACGGCGGACTGATCTTCGTTCAGCCAGACCTTAGCCAAGAACCACTCGCCGTCGCTCTCGCGGACATGGGCGGGACGATCAGCGTGTTTGACACAGGGACGTTGCTTGATGGGCGAGTTGTCGCCCTCGTCGGCGTCTCCAACGAGAGAGGGACCACGACCGGGCTCGTTGTCAGCGGCGCCGACGCCGCCCACCTCGTGCCGCTGGACTTCGCGTCAGGCGCTGTCATGCGCGATCCGCTCACGGTCACTGATAGCGGGGTCACGATCGCCTCGCTGACCACCGCTGGCGTCGTCTTCTCGGACATCTCGCTCTGAGACCACACAAACAAGAAGGGTGAACAACGACATGAACGAATTCAAGAAGGGCCACCGAATCGCGGCCAAGGTCGCCGCTGGTGGTGTACTCGCGGGCGCCGCACTTGCGGCCACCAGCGTCTCGAGCCCCGGCGTTGAAGCGACCTATGCGACGCCTTGGAGTCGTAGCAACGCAGCCGACCTCGGCATCACAGGTCTCAACGAGGCATACGACACCACCGCTTCACACTCCGTGTGGACCAACGACAACACCCCGAACGAACTCGGTGCCGACTGCTCAGGGTATGTCAACAAGGTCTGGGCCGTCCAGTACCAGCGGGCGATCAGCTACGACGACCACGGTGCGGGAAGCACCCTGACATGGACCAACGGTGCAGTAGACGGGTCAGTAAACATCTCGCTCACCGATTCCCGGTCGCTGGTCATGGATGCGTGGGTTTTCCGTCGTGCCGACAACACCGGCCACATGGGCGTGTTCGAAGGTTCACGCGATGCCTCGGGGAACTACAAGATCTGGGATGCAGCGTCGTCGACGTACGGTATTCGGCTCGACTGGAAGGCCCCGTCATACTTCCAGCAGCGCACCGAACTTCGGAACGGTGTCAACGTCACCGTGTATGCCTCGAAGCGCTTCAAGCGGGTGAACTGGTCATGAGCCCTGCGCGGCCGCACTTCTCCGTTTCCGCTCGGTCTCGATCGAACCGCCACCAGCGGTCGCCTCGGGTTTCGAGACCGGCGACCCTCGCCGCAATCGTGATGGTGATTGCGATGTGTGGCTGCGACGCCAGGAGCCGGGGAAGTGCGACCGTTGCTTCGCAGCCACCCGCCACGATCGCTCTCGCAACATCGACGAGCCCGCGCCTCGATCCGGCCACAACCGACCCCTCGGTCACGGCAACGACGACGGTTCCCACCGCCCAAGCCGTGATGCGTTGGCCCGGATCGTTCGCTGTGGCCGAACGACTTCTCCCGCTGTCATTCAGAGTCGAGGGCTTGTCAGATGCCTCGGCACGAGTGACGCTCACACCCGTCGCCGACGATGCCACGCCCGTTCGAGCGACCTACGAGCCCAACAGCCGAACCTGGAACGCGACCGTGCCCATTCCGAGAATCACTGAAGGCAGTCTCAGGATCGCGATCGACGCTACTGACGACTCACACACAGTTGCGTCAAGCCTCGAACTCCCGGTGGCGGCGTTCAATGTGGTCGATGTCAGCAACAAGACCGTCGCAGCCAGTCAAGTGGCGACCTTGGCGTGGGGCAACGGACCCGGCCAGATCGGCACGAGGTCTGGACCAGACGGTGAATCCGAGATGCCGACGTCGATCGCATTCGATAGCCGCTCTGGTGCGGTACTGATCCTTGACACAGTGAATCACCGCATCGTCGAGGTCGCCTCGGGCGGAAACACTCGGGAGCTACAACTCCCGGGGGACTCCCTTCTCACCGACGTCGTCATTGACCCGGTTGCTGGGACCGCCATTGTGATCGGCTGGGAGTCGGGCAACCCTCCTCGCACGTCGGCAATGGTCGTAGACCTCCAAACGGATGTCGTTCGACAGTTGGGCCCTGTCGAACTTCCGCAAAGCGTTCCTGTTGACATGCCCTTCGTCCTCAACGAGATGGATCAGATGATCTATGGGGTCATCAACAACCGCTACTACCCCTACCTCGATGTCTCAACTGAGACACTTGCACCGACATCGATTGGTGAGACGGCGTTCAGCTCAGCTGCAACCGACACCAACTACCTCACCTTTGGATTCGGCACGAGCACCATCGGCGTTCAAATGCCTGGAAGTCTCGGCGGTCTCAGCGACGTGCAAGTACATCCGGATTCCTCCATCTGGTTCCTCAACACAGCCATGCAAAGCACTGGAGACGGCCAGACCGCAACCTCCGTCTTGCTTGCACGAGCAAACCCAGCTGAAGGGACCGCCACGACCGTCATGGTGCCCGACCCGAACCTGCCGAATGCCACTCGACGCATGGTCGCCACCGACGGGACTGCGGTCCTCATGAGAGCTACCGCCGGTGGTCTCGTCGTCGAACGATACGACCTGGGCTGACGGGACTCGCGTTGAGTCGCGCCTTCTGTCCACCACGCAGAGGAGCGCAGAACGGCGTGGGCCTACAGATCAATGCCTAGGTCATCGTCTCCGCTGACGGGCGGGGAGTGCCAGTCGAGAACGCGGACGGTGGGGGCCCAGAGTTCCTGGGCGCGTTGGTGGGCGGGGAGGTCGATCCAGTCGTTGGTGAGGTAGCGGGCGAAAACGTCGGCGGGGGTGTCTTCGCCATGAACGGCGAGGTAGGCGTGGTTCGACTCGCGTCCTCTCGTCATGGGGACGTACAGGTTCCTCACGTCGGTGACGCCGTCGATGACGGTGATGGCGTGGTCGACGGTGCGGCCTTGTGCGCCCATCGCCGTGACGGCGTAGGCGAGCTCGACGTGGTCGCACAGGTAGGTGGCCGGGAGGGTGACGGTGCCGGTTTCACCTCGGGCGGTGATGGTCCAGTCGTCGTTGAGCGCAGTGATGGTCCAGATGTTGCGGTTGCGGACCATCTCGTGGCGGTCGGTCTCGATAGTCCGGTCGTTGTGTCGGGTGGCGATCTCGTCCCCGACGTGCAGCCGCACCCCGTTCGGCAACTCGAAGCACTCACCGTCTGCGAGTTCGCCTGCTGCGACGCGACGTCGTTGTGCGGCTCTACGCGTTGAAGCTGGGAGCAGCATCCGCGATGTGAGG
>DAINND010000281.1:0-4541 GCA_036736065.1 Ilumatobacteraceae bacterium | reverse complement strand
CGCCGTCGACACGCACGGTGCGACCGCGAGCACGTCGGCGCCGAGCTTGCCGAGCAGCGGCGGCATCACCGCGCTGGCGGCGCCGAAGGAGTAGTCGACGACGAGCTTGAAGCGGAAGTCACGGATCGCTGCCGTCTCCACCGTCGCCTCGAGCGCCACCGTGTACTCCTCGAGCGCTCGGTGGGGGAACTGGATGTCGCCGATGTCCTCGGCGAGCGCCCGTCGGGTGTCCTCGCGCTGGAACAGCCGCTCGATCTTGCGCTGGGCATCCTCGGTGATGTCGGTGCCGGCCGTGTCGAAGAAGCGCACGACCACACGGTCGACGTCGTCGTCGAGCCGCACGGTGAGCCCGCCGAAGGCCCGCGGCGATCGAGCGAGGAACCTCGTCACCGGCACGCTCGCCACCTCGAGGTCGAGCACGTCGATGCCGGCTGCGTTGAGGCCGGCCATCATCGCCCGCTTCAGCATTCGGGCGGCCCTGCTCGAGTCGCGCGAGGTCACGATGGTCGAGCCCTTGCGCAGCGAGGTCCCGTAGGCCATCGCCACGCGGGTCGCCAGTTCCGGCGTGATGTCGACGTTGGCCAAGCCCTTGACCCCGTCGCGTCCGAACAGGCTGCGTGCCCCTTTGCTCTCCCAGACGATCGAGGTGTTGACGACCGCACCGTCCTCGACCGTCTTGAACGGGTAGATCTTGACGTCGCCGGTGATGATCGCGTTGGAACCGACGAAGACCTCGTCGCCCATCACGACGCCCTCGTCGACGCGCACGTTGCTGCGGATGCTCGAGCTACGTCCGACGATCGCTCCGCGGATGCGTGAGCCCGGTCCGACGTAGACGTTGTCGTGGACCACCGTGCGCTCGAGCTCGGCGTCGCGCAGCACGCGCACGTTCGACCCGAGCACGCTGTACTCGCCGAGCCGACACCCGGCGTCGACGATGCAGCCAGGCCCGATGACGCAGGGAGCGACGACCTCGGCGTCCGGCGACACTTCGGCGCCCTCACCGAGCCAGACACCGTCATTGACCCGGAACCCGGGGATGTCGACGACGACCTTCTGGTCGAGGACGTCCTTGTGCGCCGACAGGTAGGCCTCGAGGGTGCCGACGTCCTCCCAGTAGCCGTCGACCACGGCCCCGTACAGCGGCTTGCCGGCCTCGAGCAGCGCCGGGAACACCTCCCCCGAGAAGTCGACGCTGCGGCCGCTCGGGATGTAGTCGAAGATCTCCGGTTCGAGCACGTAGATGCCGGTGTTGATGGTGTCGCTGAACACCTGCCCCCACGTCGGCTTCTCGAGGAATCGCTCGATCGTGCCGTCCTCGCGGGTGATGACGATCCCGAACTCGAGCGGGTTGTCGACGGCGGTGAGGCCGATGGTGGCCAGAGAGCCTCGCTCGCGGTGGAACGCGAGGACCTTGCCCAGGTCGATGTCGGTGAGCACGTCGCCGGAGATCACGAGGAACGTCTCGTCGAGGAACTCTCGCGCGTTGCCGACGCTTCCCGCGGTGCCGAGCGGGATCGGCTCGTCCGCGTAGCGGATCGATACGCCGAGCTCGCTGCCGTCGCCGAAGTAGGTGGTGATCTGGCTGGCGAGGAAGGCCACCGTGACGACGATCTCGTCGAAGCCATGGCGCTTCAGCAGATGGATGACGTGCTCCATCATCGGGCGGTTGGCGATGGGGAGCATCGGCTTTGGCGCATTGGACGTGAGCGGTCGCAGTCGTGTGCCCTCGCCGCCGGCCATGATGACGGCCTTCATCGAGCGTCCTCCTGCTGGCTGCTGGGTGAGCCGGCCTCGCGCCCGGCCCGGATGCCGTCGCGCACCAATGGGATGTAGGCGGCAGCCACGACGTAGCTGAGGACCAGCGCAGGGATGCCGACGGCCCAGCCGAGCGCGCGCCAGAAGTCGTGGGTCGGGAACGACTCGTCGGCGCCGACGATGAGCGCCGGCACGGCACCCATCAAGAGGAAGGTTGCCAACTTGCCACGGTAGGTCACGTCGAAGCGCCGCATCTTGAAGGCGACGGTGGCCACGACCATCATCGCCCCGACGAGCACCTCGCGCACGAGCACCAGGACGAAGAACCAGATCGGCTCGATGCCGTAGGCGATCACGCCGGTGAGCGAGACGAAGAACAGCAGTCGGTCGGCCGTCGGGTCGAAGACCTTGCCGAACTCGCTGACCTGGTCGAAGCGGCGCGCCAGCCATCCGTCCACCCAGTCGGTGCTCCCGATCGCGACGAGCAGCCAGCCCGCCCCGGCCACCTCGTCCTTGCCGAAGAGCAGCCAGAGGAACAGCGGCAGGCAGCACAGCCGGAGCAGGGTGAACGCATTCGGTGCGGTGAGGATCCGGTTCGTCGACTGGAGCGTGTCGGTACCGGTCATCCCGGCGAGCGTACAAGGCCTGCCGAGGATCCTCCAGCACCTACGATCGGCCCATGCAACAGGGAGCACTCAGCGGCCAGGTCGCCTTCGTCACGGGTGGTGGCTCCGGCCTGGGCGCCGCATTCGCCCACCGTCTGGCAGCCGACGGAGCGACCGTGGTCGTCAACGACGTCAACGCCGAGGCTGCCGCAACGGTGGCACTCGACGTGGGCGGCGACACCGCCGTGTTCGACGTCTGCGATTCGGCAGCCTTCGACGCAGAGGTCGACAAGGCAGTCGCCCGTCACGGACGCCTCGACATCATGATCAACAACGCGGGGATCGCTCCCCCGCCAGACCCAGATCGCACGGCGCGCTCCATCGACAACCAGATGAAGCGGATGGAGGGCCGGCTCGCCGACATGGTCCCCACCGACTCGACCGTCGGTCTGAGCGACGCTGACTGGGACCGGATGATCCGAGTGCATCTGTACGGAGCCTTCTACGGCACCCGAGCGGCGCTGCGCCACATGACGCCCGCCCGCTCCGGCGCGATCGTGAACATCTCCTCGGTGCTCGGCCTACGGCCGCTCGCCGGCGCGCTGCACTACGCCACGGCCAAGGCGGGCATCATCGCCCTCACGAAGTCGGTCGGCCAGGAGGTCGCGCCGTTCGGCATCCGCGTCAACGCCGTGTGCCCGGGCTGGGTCGACACGCCCCTGCTGGCACCGATGGACCCCATGGTCATGGCGGGCATCGTGATGCAGATCCCACGTGGCCGCATGGCGACCGCCGAGGAGTTGGCCGAGCTCGTCCGGTTCCTCGCCGGCCCGGAGAGCTCGTACTGCAACGGTGACGTGTTCGCCGCCTCCGGGGGGTTCGTCTGATGCCGACGGTCTTCACTCGCATCATCGACGGAGAGATCCCCGGCACCTTCGTCCACCGTGACGACCGGTGCGTGGTGTTCATGTCGATCAACCCGTTGGCGCACGGCCATGCCCTCGTCGTCCCGATCGCCGAGGTCGCCCACTGGGTCGCCCTCGACCCCGACCTCGCCGCGCATCTCTTCGCCGTTGCACACCGGGACGGACGCGCGCCGCCGGCCGCGTTCGGCTGCGAGCGAGTCGGCCTGATCATCGCCGGCTACGAGGTGCCGCACACCCACCTGCACGTCGTGCCGACCAACAGCATGCGCCAACTCGACTTCGCGAACGCAGCACGGACCGTGGACCGGACCGAGCTCGAGTCGGCGGCGGCAGCCCTGCGCGCCGCGCTCTGACCGCACTCAGAGCCCCGCCTCGGCGCTGCTCAGGCCTCGATCGGCTCGATCAGCTCGGGCCCCTTGTTGCGCACGTTGTTCACCGCGGTCGACACGGGGTCGACGGTGAGGCGCGCCTCGGGCGCCGGGCGGAGCAGGCCGGCCAGGCTCCCGACGTCGCGGGTGGTCGGGTCGAGCCACTCCGCCCAGTCCCCAGGGGCGACGAAGACCGGCATCCGGTCGTGGATGGGAGCGACGAGCTCGTTGGCCGCAGTGGTGACGATCGTCAGGCTGTGCAGCCACGGCGCGTCCGAGCCCTCTGCGGGGTCGCGCCACGCCGACCACAGCCCTGCAGCAGCGAGCAGGCCTCCAGCCGCCGGATGGAGGTAGACCGGCTGCTTGGCCTTCGACCCCGGCACGGCCTTCCATTCGTAGAAGCCGTCCATCGGCACGAGCAGGCGCCGGGAGCGGAAGAGGCTCTTGAAGGCCGGCTTCTCGGCGAGGGTCTCGGCTCGGGCGTTGATCATCTTGGAACCGATCCGGGCGTCTGTGGCCCACGACGGCACGAGCCCCCAGCGATAGGCACGCACCGACCGGGTGCCATCGGGGCCAGCGGACACCGCATAGACATCGTTGGTCGGGGCGACGTTGTAGCTCGCCGCGAGCGGATCGGCGTCGACGACTGCGCCGAACACGTCGGCGAGGTGCTGCGGTGAACTGGTCGACACGTACCGTCCGCACACGTGGCTCACCTCCTGGCGACCATTGTGCCCGATCAGGACGGGCCGTGACAGGAGCCGATCGGGGCGGACGCGTCCGGGCCCGGGACGCCATCACTGGCGCCCCGGGCCCGATCGACCCGCTGGTCGGGCTGGGGAGATTTGAACTCCCGACCCCTTGTCCCCCAGACAAGTGCGCTA
>DAINND010000280.1:0-4544 GCA_036736065.1 Ilumatobacteraceae bacterium | reverse complement strand
AGCGCCTTCGACTCGTCGAGGCCCTCGTAGCACTGCAGTCGGATCAGGCGCGCCCCGATCATCTCGGCCGTCGACTTCGCGAGCTGCGTCTTGCCGGTGCCGGCCGGCCCTTCGACGAGGATCGGCTTGCCGAGGCGATCGGCGAGGTAGACGACGCCGGCGATGCCCTCGTCGGCCAGGTAGTTGACGTCCTTCAGACCCTCGCGGACCTGCTGGACGCTCTGGAAACGGTCACCCATGCCGGGCACCCTATCCCCCGACTTGACCAACGGGTCAATCGAACGGAGGAGCCACTCGATGTCCCGAGGCACCCCGCCAGAGAGGCGAGCAGGGCCTAGTGTTGGCGCGTGCCGAGCGTGCCTGCCCCGGAGCGGGCGTCTGCATGAGCAGTCTGTTGCGCAGCAACGTCGTCGTCGCCACGGGCACCCTCCTCTCACGGCTCACCGGCCTGGTGCGTGTCGCGGTGTTCGCCGCCGTGGTGGGCCAGACAGCGCTGGCCGACGCCTACAACGGGGCCAACAGCTCACCCAACGCCATCTACGAGTTGCTGCTCGGCGGCGTGCTGTCGGCATCACTCGTCCCGATGTTCACCAAGCAGGCGACCGATCGCGACGATCGGGCGACCACGGCGGTGGTCAGCACGGCCCTCGTCGCCCTCGCCGGCCTCACTGCGGTGGCGGTCATCGCCGCTCCACTGATCTTCCGCATCTTCTCGCTGCACGTCTTCCCCGGGGTCGATCCGGACACCTACCGCGATGTCGGGACCGCACTCGCCCGGCTGTTCCTGTTCCAGATCTTCTTCTACGGCGTCACCGCGCTCGCCACGGCCCTGCTCCAGGCGCGGCGCCGGTTCTTCGCCGCCGCATGGGCGCCGGTGCTCGCCAACGTGGTGACCATCATCTCGCTGGTCCTCGTGTGGATCGACTACGAGGGCCGCAACCCACTGCTCGTCGAGGTGCTCGACGACGACCGCCTCCTGTGGACCCTCGGCCTCGGCGCCACGATCGGCATCGCCGTCGCTGCGTTGGCGCTCATCCCGGCGCTGCGCGCCGCAGAGGTGCCGATGGAGTTCAACCCCGAGTTCCGGCATCCGGCCGTGCGCCGACTGCTGCGCATGTCCGTCTGGTCGTTCGGGTACGTCGTCGCCAACCAGCTGGCGGTCATCGTCATCCAGAACCTGGCCGAGCCCGGCAGCGGCAACCCGGACGCCTACATGAAGGCCTACATCTTCTTCGTGCTCCCCCACGGCCTGCTCGCCATGTCGATCGTCACGACCTTCACCCCCGAGCTGGCGAGCAGCGTGAAGGAACGAGCGCGCGAGCTCTTCGTCGACCGGATCGGGCTCGGCCTGCGGCTCATCGCACTGCTCACCATCCCGGCAGCGGCGGTGATGTTCGTGCTGCGCAGGCCCCTGGTGGGCATGGTCCTCCAGCACGGCAACTTCAGCGAGTCCGCAGCGCTCACGACGAGTCGCGCACTTGCCGGGTTCGCGATCGGCCTGGTGGCGTTCTCGCTCTTCCTGTTCACCCTGCGCGGCTTCTACGCGCACGAGGACACCCGCACGCCGTTCGTGCTCAACCTGTTCGAGAGCCTGCTCAACATCCTGCTCGCCTGGCTGCTCTACGAGCGCTTCGGCGTGCTCGGGCTCGGCCTCGCCTACGGCCTGGCCTACGTGGTCGGAGCGCTCTGGGCGCTCCAGGTGCTGAGCTACAAGGTTCACGTCAGCTCACCACTCGAGACTCTGGCCAGCTGCGTCCCTTTGCTGCTCTCCGGTGTGGTGATGGCCGATGTGATGTGGGTCGTCGCCCGGCTGGTCGGCAGCAACGTCGGCCTCGGGGCGTTCCTGCGGGTCTGCGCCGCCGGGCTCGTCGGAGCGCTCGTCTACGTCGGTGTGCTCATGGCGCTGCGTGTGCCCGAGCTCGAGCAGGTGCGCAGCCGGCTGATGGGCCGGCTCGGTCGAGCGGGCTGATCAGCCGAGCAGCACGAGATCGTCGCGGTGGACGACCTCGTGCTCGATGCCCGGCTCGAGCTCCGCGGTGCGACGTCCGCGGATCGAGCGCAGCGTGGTGGAGCCCGAGAGCACCATGCCCCGTGCGATCGAGGTCCCATCGGCGCCGACCACCTCGACGACGGCGTCGACGTCGAAGTCGCCGTGCACCTCGACGACACCGGCCGGCAGGAGCGACGAGCCGCGCTCGACCAGCGCGCGACGGGCGCCGTCGTCGACGACGATCGTCCCCTCGCTCTGGCTGGCGAACCCGATCCAGAGCTTGCGCGCCGACAGCCTGCGGTCGTTGGGCAAGAAGGTGGTGCCCACGTCGAGGTCGGCGACGGCATCGAGCAGCACCTGGTCGCGACTGGCGCGAGCGATCACGGCGCGCACCCCGCTCCACGAGGCCATGCGCGCCGCGGCGAGCTTCGACGCCATGCCACCGCTCCCGCGGTTGCTGCCCGAGGCACCGGCGGCCACGGTGAGCAACGGGTCGTCGGCACTGACCCGGCTGACGAGCGTGGCCGACGGATCGGTGCGCGGGTCGGCGGTGTAGAGGCCCTCGATGTCGGTGAGCAGCACGAGCAGATCGGCACCGAGGCTGTTGGCCACGAGCGCTGCGATCCGGTCGTTGTCGCCGTAGCGGATCTCGTCGCTCGCGATCGCGTCGTTCTCGTTGACGATCGGCACGCAGCCGAGCTCGAGCAGACGCACGAGCGTGTTGCGCGCGTGCAGGTACTGACGGCGGTCGACGAAGTCGTGCGGCACGAGCAGCACCTGGGCGGCCACGACGCCACGCTCACCGAGACACCGGTTGTAGACCTCCATCAGCCTGCTCTGACCGGCCGCCGACAGCGCCTGGAGCGTCAGCGTGTCCGCCGGGCGCGAGGCCAGGCCGAGCGCAGCGACCCCGGCGGAGATGGCCCCCGAGCTGACGAGCACGACCTCATGGCCGGCAGCGCGGAGCGAGGCGAGCTGCGCGCACAGCACGTCGATCACGGCCTGGTCGATGACGCCGACGGCATCGGTGATCGACGAGGTGCCGATCTTCGCGACGATCCTCACGGCGCCCGCCTCACCGCCGGGCCCGGGCGTCGGGCCGGTACTCGAAGCTGAAGTCGGCGATCCAGATGATGTCGCCGTCGACGGCGCCCGCCTTGGCGAGCATCTTCGGCACGCCGAGGCGCTCGAGCTGATGGTCGATGTAGGAGAGCGCGTCCGGCGTGGTGACGTCGTTGAGCGCCACGACCCGTTCGACCTGACGGCCGACGAGGCGGAGCTCGTGCTCGCCGAGGCGCTCGACGCGAGCTCCGTCGCCCTCCGGGCGGATGATGACGCGCCCGGGCTCGGCCGGCTGCGCAGCACGGGCCTCGGCCACCAGCGCGGCCCAGCGACCCACCAGCTCGCGCACACCCTGGTTGGTCACCGCCGAGATCGACATCCCGTCCCACTCGAACGCCGCCGCATCGGCCTTGGTGCCGACGGTGACGCGTGGCCGGTCGAGCAGTTCGGGACGGTAGGAGCGCAGCTCGTCGAGCAGGATCCTCTCCTGCTCCTCCGGCGGAGTGTCGTGGTCGGGGGCGAGGTCGACCATGATGCAGAGCACCCGCGCCCGCTCGATGTGGCGCAGGAACTGGTGGCCGAGGCCTTTGCCCTCGCTGGCCCCCTCGATGAGGCCCGGGATGTCGGCGACCACGAAGTCGGTGCGATCGTCGAGGCGGACCACACCGAGGTTCGGCTCGAGCGTGGTGAACGGGTAGTTGGCGATCTTCGGCCGGGCCGCCGAGACCACGCTGATCAACGTGCTCTTGCCGACGTTCGGGAACCCGACGAGGGCGACGTCGGCCATGAGCTTGAGCTCGAGCTTCAGCCAGCGCTCCTCACCGTGCTCGCCCTGCTCGGCGAAGTTCGGGGCGCGCCGACGGTTCGACAGGAACTTGGCGTTGCCACGACCACCGCGCCCGCCGCGGACGGCGAGCCACCGATCGCCGTGGTGGGCGAGGTCGGCGAGCAGCTCGCCGCTGTACATGTCGTAGGCGATGGTCCCCTCGGGCACGTGGACGTCGAGCGACTCCCCCCGGCGGCCGTGCTGGTCCTTGCCCTTGCCGTGCACGCCGTTCGACGCACGACGATGGGGATGGTCGCGGAACGCGAGCAGCGACGACACGTTGCGATCGGCCACGAGCCAGATGTCGCCGCCGTCGCCGCCGTCGCCGCCGTTGGGGCCGCCGAAGGCGACCGGCCCCTCGCGACGGAACGCGACACAGCCCGCGCCACCGTCACCGGCGCGCACGTTCAGTTGGACCTCGTCGACGAAACCGCTCATAGGGACCCCACGAGGCTACCGGTGCCGTGCGACACCCATTCGGTACCCTTGGCCACATGAGCCTCGACACCCCCGCGCCGTCACCGGGGCGCGACCCAGGCTCACCGACCGGCGATGCGGTGCACGACGAGATCGCCGCCCGGGCCGAGCGGTGGGCGTCCACCATGGCCGGACACGGCTCGGCCGAGGGTGTCGTCTTCGCCCATGTCGACTCCTGGGCGGGCAGCG
>DAINND010000279.1:0-4544 GCA_036736065.1 Ilumatobacteraceae bacterium | reverse complement strand
GTACGCCGCGGGGGAGGCTCCGACGGGGGCGGCCGGGTGCCCGGCGCAGGGCGCGCCGGACCCGTCGGGCGCTCAGGCCATGCGGGTGCGGGCCGCGGCATCGAGGCCCAGCTCGGCCACCGACACCTCGCGCATCTCGACCTTGCGCACCTTGCCCGTGACGGTCATTGGGAAGCCGTCGACCAGCTTCACGTAGCGCGGCACCTTGTAGTGCGCGATGCGTCCGCGACAGAAGTCGCGCAGGTCGTCGGCGGACGCTGTCGCTCCGGGTCGCAGCTTCACCCAGGCCATCAGCTCCTCGCCGTACTTCAGGTCGGGCACGCCGATCACCTGCACGTCCTCGACGTCGGGGTGGGTGAACAGGAACTCCTCGATCTCGCGCGGGTAGATGTTCTCGCCGCCGCGGATGACCATGTCCTTGATGCGGCCGACGATGTTGCAGTAGCCGTCGTCGGCCATCACCGCCAGGTCGCCGGTGTGCATCCAGCCGTCGGCGTCGATCGCCTCGGCGGTCTTCGCCGGATCGTTCCAGTAGCCCTGCATCACCGAGTAGCCACGGGTGCAGAACTCGCCGGGCTGTCCGCGCTCGAGCGTGGCTCCGGTGACGGGGTCGGCGACGCGGATCTCGACGTGGGGGTGGGCGCGCCCGACGGTGGCGGTGCGGTGGTGCAGCGAGTCGTCGGGCAGCGTCTGGGTCGACACCGGTGAGGTCTCGGTCATGCCGTAACAGATCGTGACGTCATGCATGTGCATGCGGTCGACGCACTGCTTCATCACCTCGACCGGGCACGGTGAGCCGGCCATCACCCCGGTCCGCAGCGACGACAGGTCGTACGACTCGAAGTCCGGGTGGGCGAGCTCGGCGATGAACATGGTGGGCACGCCGTAGAGCGCAGTGCAGCGCTCGGCCTGCACGGTCTCGAGCACGGCCGAGGCGTCGAAGGCGTCGGCCGGGATGACCATCGTCGCCCCGTGGCTGGTGCAGCCGAGGTTGCCCATCACCATGCCGAAGCAGTGGTAGAAGGGCACGGGGATGCACAGCCGATCCTCGTGCGTGATCCGCTGCAGCTCGGTCGTGAAGTAGCCGTTGTTGAGGATGTTGCGATGGGAGAGCGTGGCTCCTTTGGGGAAGCCGGTCGTGCCCGAGGTGTACTGGATGTTGATCGGCTCGTCAGGGTGCAGCGAGTCGCGCACTGCGGCGAGCGCGCTGTCGTCGACGGCGGGGTCTCCGCCCGTGAGCTGGTCCCAGTCGGGGGTCCAGAAGAACACCGCCCGCTCGAGGCCTGGGCAGTCGTCGCGCACCGCGGCCACCATCGCCACATAGTCCGATGTCTTGAACGACGGCGCAGCCACGACCCAGCGGCAACCGGACTGTTGCAGGACGTAGGCCAACTCGTGCGTTCGATACGCCGGGTTGATGTTGACCAGCACCACGCCGATCTCGGCCGTGGCGTACTGGGTCAGGGTCCACTCCGCATAGTTCGGCGACCACAGCCCGAGTCGGTCGCCGGGGCGCAGCCCTGCACCCAGCAGACCACTGGCGAGCCGCCGCACCCGCTCGGCGAACTCGGCGTAGGTCCAGCGGATGTCCTGGTGGCGCGACACGAGCGCCTCGCGGTGGGCGTGGGTCGCGACCGTGCGGGCCAGGTTGGCCGGGATCGTGTCGTCGAGCAGTGCGACCTCGGTCGGACCATGCTCGATCGCAGGGAGTGCCATCGACATCACCTCCGTCGGGGCGAGCGTAGTGCCCCCGGCCCGAGTGGTCTGTCGGCGTGCCAGGTCTCTCGACGAGCCCGCTGGTGTCAGGGCGGTATGGTGCGCACATGACGACCTGGACCGTGATCGACGAGCAGCAGGTGCACACGGTGGTGAGCGATGGCGACACCTTGGTGCTCGACCCGGCAGTGCTCGGCTGGGAGCGCAAGCCCGAGGGCCTGTGCCGCGACGAGGCGTGCGTGCCGGTGCCGGCGGGCACTGCAGCCGGAGGGCTCGATGCGGCACTGCTCGGCCGGCTCATCGGGCGCCCGTTGGCGATCGATGCGACGGAGCGAGTGGCCGCGTTCGCCGCACCGGCTGCCGAGCGCGCCGCCGCCCTGCGTTCGGGCACAGCGCCCGACTTCGAGTTGCCCGACGTGCACGGTGTGCTGCACCGCCTGAGCGACTTCCGCGGGAAGAAGGTGGTGCGCTACGCCTACGCCAGTTGGTGAGGCTGCCGCTACGACCTGCCCGTGTGGCAGGCACTGCACGAAGAGCTCGCCCCCCTCGGCCTGGCGGTGCTGACCGTCGCGATCGACCGCTCGCTCGATGACCCGCGTCCCTACGTCGATGCCGCCGGCGCCACGCATCCGAGCCTGGTCGACACCGAGCATCGGGTGGCCGACCTCTACAACATGGTCAACGTGCCGACGGTGGTGTGGATCGACGAGGACGGCCGCATCGTGCGCCCGCAGGACGTGCACTACGTGTCGAACGAGATGTCGAGCATCACCCGGTTCCACAACCGCAAGCCGCTGTCGGCACTGCGGGCGTGGGTGCGCGGCGAGGCGCCCGCATACCCGGGTGATGCGGCTGCCGACACCAAGGTGCCCGACGACACCCACCAGCAGGCCAGGGCAGCGTTCGCCGTGGGGTGGTGGCTCAGCAAGCAGGGACGCGACGCGGCAGCCGAGCGCTGGTTCGTGCGGGCCGGCGAGCTGGCGCCGCACGACTTCACCATCCGCCGCGGCTCGATGCCCCTCCGCGGGATCGACCCCGCCGGGCCGGCCTTCTTCCAGATGGTGGGCGCCTGGGCGTCGAGAGGCAACGCCTACTATCTGCCGCTGCCGGACACGGCGACGTCAGCCGAGGACTACGAGGCCGAGCCGGTCGAGGAGATGACCATGGAGCGGCTGCGTCAGAAGATCGAACAGGAGCGTGGCAATGAGTGATCGTCTGCAGCGCATCGGTCGGCTGGCCGTCGTCGCACAGGGGTTGGAGCGCGAGGGCGCCTACAACGGAGCGAAACTGCTGCGAGCAGCGATGGAGCGCGAGTTGGTCCGGCACGCTGCCGAGCTCGCCACATCCGGAGCTGCGGCGGTGGCTGGGGCGCTCGACGAGCTCGTGGCCGACCTGGGCGACGAGCTGCCTGCCGATGTGGCGGCTCTGCTCCCCGCTGTGGCCGACCATGTGCGCGCGGGTCGGACCATCCCGCTCGCCGATGCACCGCGTGCCCGGGTGTGCCGGACTTGCGGACAGGTCTTCTTGGGCGAAGAACCGACCACAGCCTGCCCGGTGTGTGCTGCGCCCCCCTTGACGTACTGCGAGATGTACCCGATCTGGTACCTCGAGCCGGTGTCTCGTGACGACCTACTGGCAGGTCTGGAAGCCGGCGGCGTGCAGGTGCTTGCTGCGGTGGCCGGCCGGAGCGACGGGGCGCTGGCGGCGTCACCTGCCCCCGGCGAGTGGGCGGCCCGCCAGGTCCTCGAGCACCTGTCGTTCGCCGAAGGCCTGTGCGCCGAGCGGATCGGCCGACTGCTCGACGAGGACGGACCGAACCTCGCTTCGCGCGCCGTGTGGGCAGAGACGCCCGCGTCCGACGAGGGGTCCACGAGCACCGATCTGCCTGCATCGGAGCTCGCAGCGCGGGTTGTGGCGATGCGCGTGGAACGCGTCGCCCAACTGCGGGCACTTCCCGATCAGGCATGGAGCCGCACCGGCACGCACCCTGAGTGGGGTGTGGTCACGGTGCACGCGCAGGCCGCCTACTTCGGTCGACACCTCGCCTCGCACATGGCGCAACTCACGGCTGCCGCCGATGGACGTGTGCCCGGTCGGCGTCCGTAGGGTTGCGAGGTATGACCGACGCGCATTCTGGTCCCGGCGACGCCTTCGACTTCGACCCTGACGCGCTGCGCGAGCGGTACCGGCGCGAACGCGACAAGCGGCTGCGGGCCGACGGCATCGATCAGTACCGCGAGGCCCGCGACGCCCTCGCCCGCTTCGTCGACGTCGACCCACTGGCCCCGGCCGATGCGCAGCGCGCGCCGGTCGACGAAGACGTCGACGTGGCCATCGTGGGTGGCGGGTTCAGCGGACTGCTCGCTGCAGCTCGGTTGTCCGAGCGTGGCGTGACGACGTTCCGCATCGTCGAAGCCGGCGCCGACTTCGGTGGCACCTGGTACTGGAACCGCTACCCGGGTGCGCAGTGCGACACCGATGCCTACTGCTACCTGCCGTTGCTCGAGGAGCTCGGGTACATGCCGAAGGAGAAGTACGCCTACGCCGACGAGATCTTCGAGCATTCGCAGCGCATCGGCCGGCACTACGGCCTCTACGAGCGCACCCACTTCTCCACTCGGGTGTCGTCGATGGAGTGGGACGAGTCTGTGTCGCGGTGGCACCTGCGCACCGATCGTGGCGATGATGTGCGGGCGCGGTTCGTCGTGTCGGCACTCGGCCCGATGTCGCGGCCCAAGCTGCCCGGTGTCCCCGGGCTCGAGCCCATCGCCGGCCAGTCGATCCATACCGCGCGTTGGGACTACGCCTACCACGGCGGCGACACGGCC
>DAINND010000278.1:0-4550 GCA_036736065.1 Ilumatobacteraceae bacterium | reverse complement strand
GTTCCCGACGATGACCTTCACCAGCACCTCGCTCGAGCGCGACGGCGATGACGATGACGAGTTCCTGATGCACGGCGACCTGACGATCAAGGGCGTCACCAAGCCGGTCACGTTCGAGCTCGAGTTCGACGGTGTCGCCACGGACCCGTGGGGCAACACCAAGGCCGGCTTCTCGGCCGAGGCCGAGATCAACCGCAAGGACTGGGGCCTCGAGTGGAACGTCGCGCTCGAAGCCGGCGGCGTGCTCGTCGGGGAGAAGATCAAGCTGCAGCTCGACATCCAGGCCGTCAAGGCCTGACACGTCGCGTACCGAAGGGAGACCGCCATGGCCATCCGCCGACTGAACCACGCCGTGCTCTACGTCCGTGACGCCACGCGCGCAGCGCAGTTCTACGTCGACGTGCTCGGCTTCGACATCGTCGCCGACCTCGGAGGCCAGGCGGTCTTCCTTCGCGCCGGGGGCAGCGACAACGACCACGACCTCGGGCTGTTCAGCGTCGGCCAACGGCCTGCTGCGCCAGCCCACGCCCCCGGCCTCTACCACCTCGCCTGGCAGGTGCCCACCGTCGAGGACTTCGTCGCCATGCGCGCCCGCCTGCTCGAGGCCGGAGCGCTCGTCGGTGAGAGCGACCACGGTGTGAGCGTGAGCCTGTATGCCCGCGACCTCGACGGCATCGAGCTCGAGGTGATGTGGGCGTTGCCCCGTGAGGCCTGGCCCGACCAGCCCTTCACGGCGCGGCTCGACCTCGCCGGTGTGGCTGCGCGCTGGGCCGGGGTCGACACCGCCGAGCAGTGACCAGGCTCAGGCGGTGAGCTCCACCACCGCCTCGGCGCAGCGTCGGCCCGAGTAGAGCGCACCCTGGATGGAGCCGGTGTCGCGGTGGTCGCCGCAGACGAACAGTCCACCGCCCAGGGCCACCTTCTTCTTCGGCTGGAACGGCGTGCTCTGGTCGGGTTGGCCGTGGGGGATGCGATAGGTGGCGAGGTGGCGCCAGCCGGCGACCTGGATGCCCCACCAGCGGCCGAGCTGGGCGCGCGCGAGCGACTCGAGGTCGGCCTGGTCGTCGGGCTCGCCCGTGGCCGGATCGATCGGCAGCGCGGGCATGGCGGCTGCCACGAGGTGCTGGCCCGCCGGGGCGTAGCCGGGAGCGACGTTGCTCATCACGGCGACGTTCAGCACGGGTCCGCGACCGGTGCCGTCGAGGACGACGAGCTTGTGGTCGATGGGCGCCTTGGGGGCGGCGAAGTAGACGCACCCCACCGAGCGCGAGCCGACTGCCGGTAGGCCGAGCAGACGAGAGGCGACCGGGCCCTCGGTGGCGACGACCACGGAGCGCCCCGACAGCGTCTGGCCATCGGCGAGGCGCACGGTGGTGCCCTCGACGGCCTGGACCGGCGTGTTGCAGCGGATCGTGCCGGAGGGGAGCCCGGCAGCGAGCTGGGCCGGGATCGCGCCCATCCCAGCAGCGGGCACCGCCGACTCGCCCTGCGACAGCATGCGGAAGATGACGTCGAACATGCGCGAGGAGGTGGCCAGGGCTGGGTCGAGCTGGATGCCGCCGAACAACGGCCGGAAGAAGCGGGCGATCGTCGTGTCGGAGAACCCCTCGGCGCGCAACGCGTCGATCGTCGGGCGGTCATGGCCGCGCAGGAGATCGGCGGCTGCGCCTCGGGTGACGCGGCGGCGCAGCCGGAGGATGCGCGCCTTGTCGAACGGTGAGCCGATCGAGGCGAGCGCCGTGGAGGCGAGCGTGGTCGGCCGCCGGAACGGGTCACCGACGACCTGGCCGCGGGTGCCGCGCCACACCAGCGCCCCCGGGTCGAAGCTCTGCAGGGCGAGGGCGCCGTAGTCGAGTTGGCGGGCTGCCTCGGGGTAGGCAGTCAGGAGCACCTGGAACCCACGGTCGAGCAGGAAGCCGTCGACGACGTCGGTGCGCACCCGACCACCGATGCCGTCGCTCGCCTCGAGCACCGTGACGCTGCGACCTGCGGCGTGCAGCGTTCGTGCGGCGGCGAGGCCGGCGAGGCCTGCGCCGACGACGACGGCATCGACCGGGCCAGAGGCGCTCATCGTCCGAGCAGGGCTCGCAGCGCCGCCTCGAGCGTGGCGTGCTGGAAGCCGTACCCACTGGCCTGCAACTTGGTGGGCACGACGCGCTGGCCCGTGAACAGCAGGGCGTCGGCGAGCTCGCCGCCGAGCAGCAGCTTCGGGCCGAACGACGGCACCGGCACGAACGATGGGCGCTTCAGCACCTTGGCGAGCACCTTGGTGAACTCGGCGTTGGTGACCGGAGCGGGTGCCGTCAGGTTCACCGGGCCGGCGACGTCGGCGGTGAGCAGGTGCTCGATCGCGCCGACCTCGTCGGGCAGTGAGATCCAGCTCTGCCACTGCGAGCCCTTGGCGAACTTGCCGCCGAGACCCAGCTTGAACAGGGGGAGCTGCTTCTTCAGCGCTCCGCCCGCCGGGCTCAGCACGATGCCCGTGCGCAGCAGCGCCGTGCGCACACCGGCATCGGCGGCGGGCTGGGCGGCCGCCTCCCACTGCACGCAGATGTCGGCGAGGAAGCTCGTGCCGGCCGTGGGCTCGGACTCGTCGAGCAGCTCATCGCCGCGTGGCCCGTACCAGCCGATGGCCGAGCCGGACAGGTAGGCGCTCGGCTTGCGGTCGACCGCCGCGATGGTGCGGGCCAGCAGCCCGGTGGTGTCGAGGCGGCTGCTGAGCAGCTCGCGCTTGTAGTCGTCGCTCCAGCGCTTGTCGCCGATGCCCGCGCCGGACAGGTTGACCACGGCATCGGCGCCGTCGATCACGGCAGGGTCGAGCGACCCGGTGGAGGGCTCCCAGGTCGCCTCGTCGGCGCCGCGGGCCGGCCGCCTCACGAGGCGTACGACCGAGTGGCCCTTCCCGCGGAGGTGGTCGACCAGCGCGGTGCCGATGAGACCTGACGAGCCGGAGATGACGATCCTCATGAGGATGACGCTACGGCGGCCGGCCTGTCTTTGCGTGATCGTCCGACCCTGCGGCATGTGCTGATCGGGCCAGGACTATCTTCGATGTATGTCGATGAACAACCCGTGGCTCGGGCGGCCTCAGTCGGTCAACCCGACGTTCCCGTCCCCGCCCCTACCGCCCACGCCCGACGGGCGGCCCGCGGGTCCGTACCTGCCGCGACCTCCGGCGCCGCCCCCTCTGCCGCCGAGCCCGCCGCAGGGTGGGCCCCCAGGCGGGGCCGCCGGGCCAGGGGGTGGGCCCCCAGGCCCTGCGGGTGGGGCGGGCGGCGCGGCCGGGCGTGGCGAGGGCCGCATGGTCGGCGCCGTGGTCGGTGCAGCGGCATTGATCGCCGCCGGCACGTTCGCGATCTCCAAGGTGGTCGGCAACGACGCCGGCGGAGGAGCCGCCACACCCGAAGACGTCGGCCTGCAGTTGATCGAGGCCCTCGACGGAGCCGATGTGCTCGGGGCGATCGACCTGCTCCTGCCGGGTGAGCGCGAGACCATGCGTGAGCCGATGATCGAGATGTTCGACCACATGCGCCGCCTCGGCGTGCTCGCCGACGACGCCAGCCTGTCGGGGATCGGCGGCTTCGAGCTCGAGTTCACCGATGTGCAGGTGGTGTCGGAGCCGACCAATGTCGCCGACATCGCCAACGTCCGCATGAGCGGCTCGGTGACGACGTCGATCGACGGCGCGCAGGTCCCGCTCGGCGACCTCATCATCGACGACCTCCTCGACGGCCAGCGTCCGGACATGAGCATGGAACCGACCACGGACGAGTTCGACGATCTCGGCTTCACCGCGGTCGAGCAGGACGGGCGCTGGTACCTCAGCCTGTTCCACTCGATCGCCGAGAGCGCCCGGGATGGCCGACCGGTGCCGGAGGTCGGCATCGCGGCCACCGGTGCCGACAGCCCAGAGGGAGCCGTCGACGCACTGCTCACCGCGGTGCAGGACCTCCAGCTCGAGGCATTGCTCGGCCTGCTCGACCCGACGGAGCTCCAGGCATTGCAGCGCTACGCGCCGCTGTTCCTCGCCGATGCGCAGCAGGCGCTCGACGACGCAGGCATCTCCTGGTCGGTCACCAACCGCTCCTTCAGCGTGTCGGGTTCGGGCAGCCGCCGGTCGGTCGCCGTCGAGTCGCTCGACTTCTCGGCGTCGATCGAGGGAGTCGAACTGTCGGCGCGGTTCGTCGACGACTGCGTCACGATCGTCGTCGACGGTGAGTCGACGCAGAGTTGCGCTGGCAACGCCGCGAGCGATGCCGGCGGGCTCGTCGACGAGCTCGGCCTCAGCGACGCCGAGGCCGGCCGTCGTCTGGTCGAGGCCCTCGAGGGCACCCTGTCGGGGTTCAGCGGTGAATCGCCCATCGCTGTCCACCAGGTCGACGGCAGATGGTTCGTCAGCCCGATGCGCACCGGTTTCGACGCGCTGAACAACGCGCTCGAAGGGATCGAGCGCAGCGAGCTCACCGAGCTGATCGCCTCCTTCGAGGGCATCTTCGGTCTGCTGCCACTCGGCCTCGGGGGCTCGCTCGACGAGCCCTTGATCATCGAGG
>DAINND010000277.1:0-4574 GCA_036736065.1 Ilumatobacteraceae bacterium | reverse complement strand
GGCCTCGTGAACGGGTACGAGAGCTCTGCCGCCGACGTCGAGGCTACCAACGCCATCCTCCATGTGATGGGCGACGTGCTGCTGCCTCCCTCCTGACCGCGACCCCCACCCCCCAGCCCCCAATGCCATCAGGCAGCCGACGGTAACGTTGGCTGCCTGATGCGCGTCGGAGCCCCGTTCACCTTTCACGATGTCGTCGCCGCCGCCGAACGGATCCGTGGTGAGGTGGCCCACACGCCGACCGCCGTGTCGCACACCCTCTCCGCGATCACCGGTGCCGAGGTGGTCATCAAGTTCGAGAACCTGCAGTACACGGGGGCCTTCAAAGAGCGCGGCGCGCTCAACCGGTTGCTCATGCTGTCGGCCGACGAGCGCGGCCGCGGCGTGGTGGCGATGTCGGCCGGCAACCATGCCCAGGGTCTCGCCCATCACGCTGCCCGCCTCGGCATCGCCGCCACCTTGGTGATGCCAGAGGGCACCCCGCTGGTGAAGATCGGCCGCACTCGGGCGCTCGGCGCCGACGTGGTGGTGCACGGCGCGACGCTGGTGGAGGCCCACGAGCACGCCCGGCACCTGGCTGCTGAGCACGACCTGGTGTTCATCCCGCCCTACGACTGCCCGCTGGTGATGGCCGGCCAGGGCACTGCGGTGCTCGAGTTGCTCGAGGCCGACCCGCGCCTCGAGATGATCGTCGTGCCCGTCGGCGGAGGTGGGCTGCTTGCCGGCTCGGTCGTCGCGGCGGCCGGCGCCGCCCCGCACGTCGAGGTGGTGGGAGTCCAGGTCTCGTCGTACGCCGCCGTGGCCGCAGCCCTCGGCAGCGCGCCCCACGAACTGGTCGGAGGCGACACGATCGCCGAGGGGATCGCCGTCGCCCGGCCCAGCCCGACGGCCGTGCGGATCGCCCGCGAGCACGGCACCGAGGTCGTGGTCGTCGACGACGACCGCGTCGAGGAGGCGATCGCGCTGCTGCTCGAGATCGAGAAGGTGGTGGCCGAGGGGGCCGGCGCCGCGCCGCTGGCCGCCCTGCTCGCCCACCCGCAGCGCTTCCACGGCCGACGCGTCGGGCTGATCCTCTCGGGCGGCAACATCGACCTGCGCGTGCTGGCCTCGGCGATGCTGCGCTCACTGGTGCGCAGCGGTCGCCGCACCACCCTGTCGGTCAGCCTGCCGGACCGGCCAGGCGCGCTGCACGCGCTCACCGGTGTGCTCGCCGCCCAGGGGGCCAACATCGTCGAGCTGTCGCACGACCGGATGGGCCCGGCCACCCGCCTGCGCTCGGCCACCGTCGATGTGCAGGTCGAGACCGCCGACCGCGGCCACAGCGACCAGGTGGTGGCGGCGCTCACTGCCGCAGGGTTCGCCGTCACCCGCCTCGACTGAGCACGGCGAGCTGGCGGGCGATGCGCGGCGCGCTCACCGAGCCCTTCACCCCCAGGGTCTGCGCGAACTCGGCGACGCGCAGCTCCTCGAGCTGCCAGCCGAGCTCGACCACGTCGGCGGGCACCGGCCCGGTGCGGTAGCGGTCGAGCAGCTCGCGGTACTGCGCCTCGAGCGTGCCGACGGTGCGCATCCGCTGCAGATCCTTCTGCGGCGCATCGGCCAGCCGGTCGAGCCGACGCTCGATGCCGCGCACGTAACGCACCACATCGGGCAGACGACGCACGCCGGCGGTGACGACCAGACGTCGCTGGACCAGTCGGTGCAGGTGGCGGCGGGCGTCGTCGACGCTGACCGCGAGGCCCGGCGCGACGAGCCGGTCGAGCCGACGCTCCACGTCGGCCGCGGCGACGAGCACGTCGGCAGCGGTGCGCACGGCGGCCACCGCGGTCGACGGGGCGGCGGCCCGCACCGAAGCCTGCAACTCGGCGAACCCGGCCTCGTCCCACGGCAGGCCGCGCCCGACATCGAGCTCGGCGGCGATCACCTCGTCGACGGCGGCGACGATGCTGTCGTCGACGAGATCGTCCGGCTCGACACGTGCGCTGCGGGCGACGGCCAGGCGCTGCTCGGTCGACAGCGCCGCCGCCACCTGCTTGCGAGCGACGGGCCCACCGAGCAGCAGCAGCCGGCGCACTCCGGCGCGCATCACCCGCTGCTGCACCTCCGGCGCGGTGAACACGCGCAGCGACACGCTGTCGCCATCGTCGAGCAATGCCGGGTAGCCCACCACCGTGTGGCCGGCACGCTCGGCACGCACCACGTGCGGCACAGTGCCCACGTCCCATGCGGTGATGCCGGTGCGCTCGGTCAGCGGCACCGCTGCCGCGATCGCCGCCCGCAGCCGCGGGGCGAGCTCGCGCTGGAGTGCGACCAGGTCCTTGCCATGCGCCAGGCAGCGGCCCTGGTCGTCGTCGACGGCGAAGGTCATCTGCAGGTGCTCGGGCACCCGCGCACCGTCGAGCAGCGACGCCGACACCCGCTCGCCCAGCCGTTCGGTGAGCGCTCGCGCCAACGCGGCCACCAGCGTGCCGTGGTCGGGGTCGAGCCGAGCGCACACGGCGTGCACCGTCTCGGCCGCGGGAACCATCAGCCGACGGAGCTCCACCGGCAGGGTGCGGCACAGCGCACCCACCAGCTCTTCGCGCAGGCCGGGCACGTTCCAGTCGAAGCCCTCGGGGCCCACCCGGTTCAGCACGGTGAGCGGCACGTGCACCGTGGCGCCGTCGTCGGGTGCACCGGGCTCGTAGCGGTAGGTGAGGCGCAGGTCGATGCCGTCGTAGTGCCAGGAGTCCGGGAACTCCTCGGTCACCTCGTCGCCGGCGGCGTCGCCGAGCAGATCGGCCGCAGTGACCGTCAGCAGCTCGGGTTGGGTGCCGCGTGTGCTGTTCCACCAGCGCTCGAAGTGTCGGCCCGACACGACGTCGGCCCCCACCCGCCGGTCGTAGAAGTCGAACAGCGCCTCCTCGTCGAGCAGGTCGAAGCGCCGCACCCGGTCGCCCACCGAACGCAGCTCGTCGAACACGGCACGGTTGTCGGCCACCAGCGTGAGGTGGGTCTCCCAGTCACCCTCGACCAGGGCGTGGCGGATGAACAGCTCGCGGGCCAGCTCGGGGTCGAGGCGGTCGAGGCCGATGGTGCGGCCGGTCACCACCGGCAGGCCGTAGAGGGTGGCCCGTTCGATGACCGTGGCCCGGCCGTTGCGCGCCTCCCACACCGGGTCCTCGTACGTGTAGCGCACCAGGTCGCCGCCGAGGCGCTCGGCCCACTCGGGCTGGATGGCCGCCACGGTGCGCGCCCACAACCGGTTGGTCTCGACCAACTCGGCGGCCATCACCCAGCGGGGCGGCTTCGAGCCGAGGGCCGACCCGCCTCCGATCGCGAACCGCGAGCCGCGGGCGCCGCGGAAGTCGCGGGTGGTGCCGTCGCGCATGCCGAGGTGCGACAGCAGCCCGGCCAGCAGCGCCTGGTGCACCTTGTCCGGATGAGCCCCTTGCGCACCGCCGCGGATGCCCAGCTCGCCGGCCACCTGACGCACCTGGCTGAACAGGTCCTGCCATTCGCGCACGCGCAGGTAGTTGAGGTGCTCGGCACGGCACAACCGGCGGAACTGGTTCGACGACAGCCGCTGCTGCTCGCTGCGCAGGTGCTCCCACAGCTTCACCCAGGCGAGGAAGTCGCTGCCGGGCACGTGGAAGCGGCGGTGCAGCTCGTCGGCTGCCTGGCGGGCCTCGGCCGGGCGTTCACGCGGGTCCTGGATCGACAGGGCGGTGGCGATGACCAGCACGTCGTGCACGCAGCCGAGCCGGTCGGCCTCGAGCACCATCCGCCCGAGCCGCGGGTCGATCGGCAGCCGGGCCAAGCGCTTGCCGATGGAGGTGAGCCGGCGCTTGGCGTCGATCGGGCCGTCGGTGGGCTGCAGCGCACCGAGCTCGTCGAGCAGCGCATAGCCGTCGCGCACCGCGCGCCGGTCGGGTGGCTCCACGAACGGGAAGGCGCCGACGTCGCCGAGGCCGAGCGCCGTCATCTGCAGGATCACCGAGGCGAGGTTGGTGCGCAGGATCTCCGGCTCGGTGAACGCGGGCCGCTCGGTGAAGTCGTCTTCGTCGAACAGTCGCACGCAGATGCCCGGCGCCACGCGGCCACAGCGGCCCGCGCGCTGGTTCGACGACGCCTGCGAGATCGGCTCGATCGGCAGGCGCTGCACCTTCAGCCGATGGCTGTAGCGCGAGATGCGCGCCACCCCGGTGTCGATCACGTAGCGCACGCCCGGCACCGTGAGCGAGGTCTCGGCGACGTTGGTGCTCAGCACCACCCGCCGGCCGGTGTGCGGCTGGAAGATGCGGTGCTGCTCGGCCGCGCGCAACCGCGCGTACAGCGGCAGCACCTCGGTGTGGCGCAGCTCGGCGCGGCGCAGCGCATCGGCCGCGTCGTGGATCTCGCGTTCGCCCGAGAGGAACACGAGGATGTCGCCGGGGCCTTCGGCCGACAGCTCCTCGACCGCCTCGCAGATGCCCTGCACCTGGTCGGTCTCGGCGTCGAGCGGGCGGTAGCGCACCTCCTCCGGGTAGCCTCGGCCGCTCACCTCCACCACTGGTGCGCCGGGCAGGACAATGTCCCGCAAGTTGCGGTGCGCG
>DAINND010000276.1:0-4576 GCA_036736065.1 Ilumatobacteraceae bacterium | reverse complement strand
GCGGGGCAGCGGCCGACGTGGGGGCGAGCGCGCACCTGCGCGGCGCTGGGGGCCACGGCGCCTGGCGTGGCGTCGACGGGCTCGGCCTGCTCGAGCCGGCCCAGCGCGCCGACCGCGACGGTCCGGTGGCGATCATCACCCGTGCCGATGTGCGGCCGGGATCGTGGAAGGCCTTCCGCCAGGTGGGCCCGGCAGTGAGCGCCGAGCTGCGCGCGTCCGACGGCCTGCTCGCCGTGGTCGCGATCGGCGAGGCGCCCGTGGGCCGTCTCGGCACGTTCAGCCTCTGGCGGTCGACGGCGGCTGCCCGGGCCTTTGCCACGACCGGGCCGCACCATCGTGACGTGGTCCGGCGCACGCGGTCGGAGGGCTGGTACGGCGAAGAGCTGTTCGCCCGCTTCGAGCCCGTGTCGTCAGCGGGCTCGTGGGACGGTCACGACCCGTTGGCCGGCCTGCTCGACACCTGACGGCGACGCTCGCGCACGGGTGCGAGCATCCCGTAGGGCGCTCCGCCCCGACGGTGGTGCTCGCGGTGGGCCTCGGCGAGCTGCTCGAAGCCTGGCACCGTGCGCCCACCGAACAACGGCAGGCGCCCGTGGATGTAGATGTCGTGGACGATCGCGTACACCAGCCCGTAGGCGGTGACCCCGATGCCCACCGGCACGAGCACCCCGAAACCGGACACGTTGAAGCCGAGCCCGAAGCCCATCATCACGAGGGCGGCGAACATCACCGGATAGGCGTCGTTGGCCTCCCAGCGGCGCGGCGACTCGCCGGCGCGCACGGGCCGATGGTGCGAGCGGTGCAGGCCCAGGCCGACGCCGTGCATCACGAACCGATGGACGAGCGCTGTGAGCGGTTCCATCAGCACGAAGGCGACGACGGCCACCGACAACGAGCGCACGCGAGCACGCTACCCGGGATCAGCGGTAGCGGGCCAGGGCTTCGGCGATGACCGCGGTGGATGAGCGGTCGGTCGCGGCAACGGTCGTGACGCCGTACTCGCCCACGACCGCGGTGAGCCACGGCGGCCGGACCACGGCAGCGACGGTGATCGGATCGTCGAGGCCGGATCCCTCGACCGCCAGGCGCACGAACAGGGTCGCGTAGTCGGGCGGGCGCAGGTCGCGCGACAACTCGTGCAGCGCGTACGGGCCGGGGGCCGACGTGGCCGGCTGCAGGGCGACCAGGCTCTGCGAGGGCGGCGGGGGGGCGCCACCGACCAGGCCCGACCCGCCGCAGAGCACGGCCCCGTGGACCTGCGTGGCCCGAGCGCCGGCGAGCATGAGCGCCACATAGGCGCCGAGGCCGCGCCCGACCACGGTGATCGCCGCAGCCTCACCGAGGTCGATCAGATGGGCGAGGGCGGCGTCGGCGTCGGCCAGCAGGATCTCGGCGGTGTAGCCACCGCCGGCGGGCAGGCTCGACGCCCCATGGCCGGTGAAATCGAGGCCGTGGACCGATCCCGGCCAGTCGGCCGCCCACGGCGGCACCTCGTCGGGTGTGCGCTCGCCGAGGCCGTGGAGCAGCAGCAGCGGCCGGCCAGGGCCCATGGCTCCGCGCAGCGTGTGCAGCGCCAGGTGGACACGGTTGTGGGTGAGCATCGTGGAGGCGGTCGAAGTCACCCGTTGCTCCCGATCAGCTCGAGGACCAGCGCGGCGACGGTGTGGGGCTGCTCGATGTGCACGAAGTGGCCGACGCCGTCGATCAGCTCGCACCTCCCGCCGAGGGGAAGGTAGGGCCGGACGTGCGTGGGCAGGGTCCCCCACCCCATCGGTTCCTGTTCGCCGCCGAGCACGCCGAGGAACGGCATCGCCAGGCCCGGCAGGCGGCTCAGGCTCCACTCGTGTCGCCACGGGCCGAACCCGCCCATGCGCATGCTCGGGTCGATCTTCCAGCGCCATCCGTCGGCGGACTCGAACGCTCCAGCGGTCACCAGGTACTCGAGCCACTCGATCGACAGCCGGGGGTTCATCCGCGCCCGCCGTCGGGCGAGCTCCGTGAGGGTGCCGGGCTTGCGCGCGGCATGAGCGGTGGCCCGCCGATGGTCGAGCCACGCAGCGACGTCACTCGCCATCATGCGGGTCCGTTCGTGCTCGGCGACATCGGGCAGCGTGCGCCCACCCGGGATGCCGTCGAGGTTGACGAGGTGGCTGAAGCGGTGGGGCTGCGCGTCGGCGAGCTGGATCATCAGCGCACCGCCCTTGGAGTGACCGATCACCGGCGCGGGGTCGGTGGTGACGGAGTCCATCACCGCGACCGCGTCGCGCAGGTCGGCCTCCCACGAGTAGAGCGAGGCGTGCTCGCTGTCGCCGTGGCCGCGCTGGTCCCAGGCCACCACCCGCCAGCCCGCTGCGGCGAGCAGTGGGGCGAACAGGTCGTAGGTGCGGGCGAAGTCGAACCCGCCGTGCACGCAGAACAACGGCGGGGCGGCCGGATCGCCCCACTCCTTCACCGAGATGCGCACTCCACCGGCGTCGAGGTCGTGGATCCGGGCCGGGGCGACGGCTCCGGGGTAGCTGATCGTCGCTGTCGTCACGGGGGTCGACCCTATGGCGCGAGGGTCGGGGGTGCCGAATCACAGGTACGCTCGGGCCATGCGGCGGCTCGGTCTGGTGGCGATGAGTGGAGTGCTCGTGCTCGTGCCGGCGCTGGCGACGGCGTGCGGTGGCGACGATGGCGCAGCCGGTCAGACGCTCCCGCCCATGCTCACCACGACGACCACCACGACGATCGCGACCACCACCACCGAGTACGTGCCGATCGTGTACATCGTCCAGCCCGGGGACGGGTTGAAGCGGATCGCCGAGTCGTTCGGGGTCGACTACGAGGAGCTGCTGCTCCGCAACGGCATCGACAACCCGAACCTGCTCTACGCCGGCCAGGAGCTGATCATCCCGCCACCGACCATCGCGATCGTCACCGACACCCTGCCCACCACGACCGTCACCACCACGACCCTGGTGGTGCTCAACCCGTGACAGGACTTCGGACCCGGGTGTGCGGGAGATCTGCCGGTTTACACTGGATGCACATCCGACGAGCCCGCCGTGGTGCGCACGATGGGCAACGAGGGAGGAACCCATGAACGACAACGGCGACTTCTGGCCCACGCTCGAGCACTGGAGCGTCAAGATCCCTCTGCACACGGGCCACGTCCGCATGCAGGTGCTCGCCGAGACCGGGTTCGTGCAGCTCTCGCCCGCCCCGTTCGAGGTGCCGCCGAGCGAGTACGAGCCGCTCGAGTACATGGACTGGAAGAGCGGTGGCGACACCAACTTCGCCCCGTTGGCATCGGCCGACGGCCAGCTCGACTGCCGCGGCTTCTGGGACAAGGGCAAGACCGACAAGGACGCCCTGTGGACGAGCAACGCCGAGCTCACGCCGACGCTGAAGCAGTACGTCGAGAGCGTCGGGGCGAACTTCGGCCGCGTGCGGATCATCAAGCTCGAGCCGCAGGGCCGGGCACAGGCGATCCGGTCGATCCACCGCGATGACAACAACCGCTTCAACCCCGAGCACGAGGGGTGGGTGGTGCGCTCATGGGTCGAGCTCACCGACAACCCGGACAGCTACATGTTGCTCATGGACAACGACGAGCAGGGCCTGCCCGATCCGTCCACCGAGCGGCGTGTGCCGCTGCACCGTGGGGCGCGCTTCGTGGTCGACACGCAACGCCTCTGGCACGTCGTCGTGCACAACGGCACGGCACCGCGCTACGCACTGATCACCAGCTTCGAGTCCGGTCCCACGCTCGAGCGCTGGATCGACTCGCAGCTGCCCGTCAGCGTCTGAGCGACGCCGTCTCGCGTCGCGAGCCGGTTCAGCTGCCGCGCCGGTGGGCGACGGCCAGTTCGGCGATGTCGCGCATGATCCGCGCCAGGTCGAAGTCCTTCGGTGTGTAGACCGCCGCCACCCCAGCGTCGCGGAGCAGCACCTGGTCCGGGCCGGGGATGATGCCCCCGACCACGACCGGAGCGTCCACGCCGTCGGCAGCGAGCCGGTCGAGCACGTCCGGCACGAGCGCCAGGTGCGACCCCGACAGGATCGACAGCCCGATCACATCGGGGTCCTCGTCGCGGGCTGCGGCTGCGATCTGCTCCGGTGTGGAGCGGATGCCCGCGTAGACGACCTCCATGCCGGCGTCGCGGGCCGCGACGGCGATCTGCTCGGCGCCGTTGGAGTGCCCGTCGAGGCCTGGCTTGGCGACGAGGAACTTGGGCGGTCCACCGGGGATCGAACGGACGAAGGCGGCGACGTCGCCCAGCTCACCGGCCCGGCGCCCGACGGCCGCGGCCACGCCCGTGGGCGCCCGGTACTCGCCGAACACCTCGCGCAGCGCAGCGCCCCACTCGCCCGTCGTGCCACCGGCCCGGGCGAGGGTGATCGACGGCTCCATGATGTTGTCGCCCTCGCGCGCGGCCCGGCGCAGCTCGTCGAGGGCGGCAGCCACCGCGGCGCCGTCGCGGGCGGTTCGCCACGCATCGACATCGGCGCACGTCTCGGCCTCGCGTGCGGGATCGCCGGTGAGGATCTTGTAGCTGCCGCCGCGGGGCGACTCCTCGCTCACCGTGTAGGC
>DAINND010000275.1:0-4583 GCA_036736065.1 Ilumatobacteraceae bacterium | reverse complement strand
ACCTGCTTTGGGAGCAGGGGGTCGGGAGTTCGAATCTCCCCGCCCCGACCATCATGGTGGCCCTCGCATCACCTCATCGCAGCCGCGTCGGTCGGCTGGAGCTCGGCGCTCCCCCAGCCGACCGACCGATGGTCGGCGAGCTCGTCGGCACCGTGTGCCACCTGAGCGATCTCCACCTGCTCGACCCTGCGTCACCGATGCGCTTCGAATGGATCGAGACGCTGGCCCACGACCCGCGCTGGCGGCCGCTGCTGCACATGCATCGTCCGCAGGAGGCGCTCGTGCCGTGGGCCGTCGCTGCGCATGTGGAGCTGCTCCGCGCCCACCCCGCACCGGCCACGCGCGGCGCCCCGATCGACCTGGTGCTGTGCACCGGCGACAACATCGACAATGCCCAGCGCAACGAGCTCGACGCCTATCTGGCCCTGCTCGCAGGTGGCACCGCATCGCTGCCGGCGACCGGCGGCCCGAACGATGCCGACGGTCACCGTGGCGACATGCCCTGGCCCTACTGGAGCCCGCTCCCCCAGGTCGTCGACGACTGGAAGCCACGCGGCTACCCGAGCGTCCCCGACTTCTTCGACCGGGTTGCCGAGCCGATCGTCTCCGCCGGGGTGGGCATGCCGTGGACCAGCCTGCCGGGCAACCACGACCTGCTCTGCCAAGGCACGGCGCTGGTCGACGATCGACTGACCGCAGCAGCCGTCGGGCCCCGCAAGGGCCTGTTCCCGATCGAGGGCTTCGCTCCCGACGACGCGCTGGCGCTGTTCGTCGCCGACCCGGCGAGGTTCCTCGCTCCCGCCTCACGCGAGGTCCGCCCCGAGCAGGGCCGACGACCGATCGATCTGACGGAATGGATCGGCTCCCACGCCGCGCGAGGGGCCGTCGGCTGGGACGACACGGGGCGCTCGTCGGCCGACACCGTCGTCGACCTGGGTCGCCTCGTGGTCGTCATCATCGACACCAACCACCCGGCAGGCGACTACCAGGGCAGCGTCGGGACCACCCAGCTCGGATGGCTCGACGAACAGCTGACCCGCGCCGACGAACGCGACCAACTGGCCGTGCTGGCCAGCCACCACGGTGCAGCGTCACTCGTCAACCGGCGCGGCGACGATCCGTCGCGAGCCCACGCCGACGCACTGCTCGACGTGGTCCACCGCCACCGCTGCGTCGTCGCCTGGCTGGTCGGCCACCGGCACCACCACCGGATCACGGCGCACCACGGCCCCGGCGGCGGCTTCTACGAGATCACCACGGCGTCGATCATCGACTGGCCGGTCGAACGACGACTCGTCGAGGTGATCCGCCACGACGACCTCGAGCTCGTCGAGATCGTCTGCACGGTCGACAGCCACGGCGCGCCCGAGAGCTCCCTGGCGGGGCTCCACCTCGACCTCGCGCTGCGCTTCCCGGGCTCGCTGGTGCGCAACTCGCGGCCCTGCTCCGTGTAGGACCGCTCCGGGCGGCTCTCCCTCTACCGGCGCCGGCGGCGCTGAGCCGGCTCAGCGCCCGCTCAACCGCTCCACCACTGGGGCGAACGCCTCGGCCACGCTCGCGCCGACCGTGACGTAGGAGATGCCGTAGAGCTCGCGCCGCCGCTCGAGCTCGTCGCAGATCGCCTCGACCGGGCCGAACAGGCCGTGCGGGTGGCTGAGCATCTGCTCGCGGCTCATCCCGAACCGCTGGCCCATCGCCTCGGCGATGCCAGCCGCGCCCTCGGACACGAAGGTGAAGTAGGCGCCGACCTCGAGCTCGAGGTGCTCGAATCGATCACCCGCAGCGTCGCGCACCCAGGCCACCTTGCGGGCCATCGCGTCGGCGCCCGACGTCGGGACATCCGGCCCGATCATGCCGGAGGAGTTGTCGAAGTTGAAGCTCACGATGTCGGCTTCGCGCGCGGCGTGCGAGAGCATCCGTTCGGCACCGCCCCCGATCATGATCTGCGGGTGCGGCTGCTGCACCGGCCGCGGCATGCCCTCGAAGCCGACGGCGTGGACGCCGGCCCGACCCTCGACAGCGAGCTCACCACCAGCGAAGAACTGCTTGGCCATCCGCACCACCTCACCCAGTCGGGTGATGCGCACACCGGCGGGATCCCAGGGCACGCCCATCGCGTCGTACTCGCCGCGCAGCC
The DNA here is from genome assembly GCA_036736065.1 of Ilumatobacteraceae bacterium. Taxonomy (GTDB): domain Bacteria; phylum Actinomycetota; class Acidimicrobiia; order Acidimicrobiales; family Ilumatobacteraceae; genus VFMC01. Next base: position 2,446 of record DAINND010000275.1, on the reverse strand, counting down.
ATCCTGCGCCGAGGCCCATCTCGAGGCGACCCTCGCTCAGCAGGTCGAGGGTCGCCATCTCCTTCACCAGCACCACCGGGTTGCGGTAGTCGACGCACATCACCCGCGCCCCCACCTTGATCGTGGTGGTCGCCTCGGCGGCGACCGCGATCGCCGGCACGGCGGCCAGCGACTGCACCGGATGGTTCGTCGCCGCGAGCGCCGGGCCAGGGCCGAGGTAGTGGTCGGCGAGCATGAAGCTCGAGTAGCCGAGGTCTTCGGCCCGCCGGGCGGTCTCGCGCCACTCGGCCCGGCTCGAGGCGCTGTAGGCCTGGCATCCGAAGCGGAAAGGTCGTGTCATGGACCTGCAGCCTTGCACCGTCGAGGTTCCGGCAGCGTCCCGGAGATCCCCACGAGCGGCTGCACCCCTCAGTCAGTCAGGAACTGCACGAGGTCCGGGAAGGCGGCGCTGTCCTGGTAGAGGAACAGGTGGCCACCCTGGTAGCGACCGAGCATCGCTCCGGCGATGCGTGACACGATCGCTGCGCTGTTCTCCGGCGGGGCCAGCATGTCGAACTCGCCGCACATCACCAGGGTCGGGCTGTCGATGCGGCCGAGGCGATCCCACACGTCGTGGTGGCGCCGAGCCTCGAGCTGCATCGCGTGGCCGCGCAGCCGCTCGGGTGACGGCGCGCCGGCCGATCGGGCGGCCATCATCTCGACCACGGCGCGGTCGGCTGGATGCTCGGCCAACCAGGCCTGGTCGAAGCGTCCGTCGAGCAGCCGAACCTGGAGGCGGGCCTGCTCCGCCGGCTCGAGGGCAGCGATCTCGTGCAGCGGGTACGACGAGCCGCCGGCACCGCCGGGCGATGTGCACAGCAACGCGAGTCGTGCGATCCGATCCGGGTGCGTGACGGCGAGCTCCTTCGCGACCTTCCCGCGCAAGCTGATGCCTACGACCGCAGGCCGCTCCCAGCCGACATGGTCGAGCTGGGCGACGGCATCGGCTGCGTAGTCGGCCATGGTCGGCTGCCGGTCGGGGATGCTCGACCGGCCGAGGCAGCGCTGGTCGTGGACGAGCACCTCGCAGCGCTCGGCGAGACGATCGATCATCGGCCTCGTGCCGTCGATCGACGCACCTGAGCCGTTGCACAACAGCACCTGCGGCCCTGAGCCGTGGAGCTCGAACCAGATCTCGGCGTCCGGCAGTGACATCACTGGCATGGCGACCCACCCTCCGCACCACGTTCATCGATCGTGCCCGACATCGACCCCAGCGCCTCGCGCAGGGCGGCTTCGAAGCTCGGCACGTCACCCGAGAAGGCCTCGAGGTCGTCTCCTCCGAACAGCACGACGGTGCGATCGGCGCCATGCGCGAGGACACAGGGCAAGCGCCCCTCGCACAGCGAGCCCAGCGCAGCCCGCTCACCGACGAGGTCGTCGCGATGGAGGTAGTCGATCGGCACGCCGAGGCCCTCGGCGCAGGTCCGCCAGTCGGACCGGCGCCCCCAGCGCGAGTGGGTCAGGTCGCACAGGGAGCAGTGGGCCGCCCCGAACAGCGTGCCGAACCAGTACCGCGCCTCGCCGAGCAGCGTGCCGTCGGCGTCGTAGACGAAGGTGAGCCGATCAGCCCAGGTCCGGGCAGGGCCGACCCGGTCGGCAGGGCCCGGCTCAGGGTGCATCGAACAGCTCCCAGACGGCGCCCACCAACGCATCGGCGTCGCCGCCCGAGGTGGTGTTGAGCGCGAGCACGAGATCGTTGCGCGGCGACACGAGGACCACCTGCCCGAACAGCCCACGAGCCTCGAAGGCGCCGTCGCGGAACATCCACCACTGGGCGCCGTACTGCGGGTTGGACGGCGATGGGGTCCGGCTGTACTCCACCCACCCCTCCGGCAGGATCCGCTCGCCGTCCCACACACCGTCGTTCAGGTAGAGCAACCCGAATCGGGCGAAGTCGCGAGTGGTCGCGTTCGCACCGAAACCGCCCACCCAGCGACCGGCCTGGTCGCGTTGGAGCTGCATCGACGTGATCCCGAGGGGTCCGAAGAGCCGCTCCTGCAGGTAGGCGTCACCGGCGTCGACACCCCCGGTGAGGTCGTAGACGAGCCCGGCGAGGATCGCCGTGGTGCCGGTCGAGTACTCGAACGACCTCCCCGGCTCTGCTTCGAGCGGGAAAGATGCGATGAACTCCGACGCGACGGGGGCGCCCAACATGCCGAGCACCTGCGATCCGGGCCCGTACTGCTCCTCCCACTGCAGCCCGCTCGCCATGTGCAGCAGGTGCTCCAGGGTGATCGCATGGCGCGGGTCGGTCGGATCGTCCCACTGCGCGATCGGGGCCCGCTCGTCCACCTCCACCAGACCGTCCTCGACGAGCAGGCCGCCCGCGGCCGAGGCGATGCTCTTGGCCACCGAGAACGAAGCCATGATCGTGTCCGGGCCGTCGAGCGGGGGGTAGCGCTCG
>DAINND010000274.1:0-4589 GCA_036736065.1 Ilumatobacteraceae bacterium | reverse complement strand
GATTCAGACTCGACGACCTGTTCGCCCAGGAGAACGAGACGCATCTCGTCAACGCCGTGCTTACGAATGGGGCGCGCTACTACGTCGACCATGCGCATCCGGAGATCTCCACGCCCGAATGCCGCGACGCGCTCGAGGTGGTGCGCTTCGACCGAGCTGCGGAGATGATCATCGCCGCCAGCATGGAGGCGGCCGGGAACCTGCTCCCTGCCGGCGCCGAGGTGCTCTGCCACAAGAACAACTCCGACGGCAAAGGCAACAGCTACGGCTGCCACGAGAACTACCTCCTGGCGCGCGAGACCCCGTTCGGCCGGGTCGTGTCGCAGATCACCCCGCACTTCGTCACCCGTCAGGTGGTGGTCGGGGCCGGCAAGGTGGGGTGCGAGCTGCCGGGCGTCGCGCCCGATCACGTGGCCTACCAGATCAGCCAACGGGCCGACTTCTTCGAAGAGGAGGTCGGCCTCGAGACCACGCTCAAGCGACCCATCGTCAACACGCGTGACGAGCCGCACTGCGATGCCACGAAGTACCGCCGGCTGCATGTGATCGTCGGCGATGCGAACATGAGTGAGGTCGCGACGTTCGTCAAGGTGGGGGCGACCGCGATCGTGCTGTCGATGATCGAAGACGACGTGCTCGGCGACGACCTCGAGTTGGCCAACCCCGTCGGCGCGATCCGCCAGGTGAGCCACGACCCGACGCTCCAGCGCACGATCCTGCTGCGCTCCGGGCGTCGGGCGACTGCACTCGAGATCCAGTGGTCGCTCCTCGAACGCGCCCGGCGCTACCAGCGCTCGCACGGGCTCGAGCCGGTCGGCGAGGAGGTCGGGGCATCGGTGCTCGATCGTTGGGAGGCCATCCTCTCCGGTCTCGAGCGCGATGTGGACAGCGTCGCCGATGTGGTCGACTGGGTCGCCAAGCGACGCCTCGTCGACGGGTTCGCCGATCGCCACGGCCTGAGCCCGGGTGACATGCGACTCAAGGCGATCGATCTGCAGTACCACGACATGAGGCCCGAGCGCTGCCTGGCGGCGCGGGTCGGGCTGGAGCGCATCGTCACCGAGGACGCGGCCCGGCGGGCCATGGGCGAGCCGCCCGACACCACGCGGGCCTACTTTCGCGGCCGCTGCCTGGCGACCTGGCCCGACCGGGTCGTCGCCGCCAACTGGGACTCGATCGTGTTCGACATCGGCCGCGAACCGCTGCGACGGGTGCCGATGATGGAGCCGCTGCGCGGGACACGCGCATTGGTGGCTAGCTTGATCGACGAGAGCTCGTCCGTGGCCGACCTGATCGCCCGCCTCGAGCGCTGACCACCCTGGTCCACCCGACCGTTCAGTCCGCTGAGGAGACTCGACCACATGGCAGAGCGAACCCACAAGCAGAAGCAGACGACGTCCCGGACCGACGACGCAGTCGTCGAGGCGAGCGCGTCCCCCGCGCAGGGGGACAAGCTGCGGGCAGAGCTCGACGACCTGCTCGACGAGATCGACGGGGTGCTCGAGACCAACGCCGAGGATTTCGTGAAGTCCTACGTCCAGAAGGGCGGCGAGTAGCCCGATGTCGATGCCGTTCTTCTCGCCCGGGTCCGACCCGGGGGCGAGCTTCCCGGAGCTGTTACGCCGGCTCGGGGCCTGGCCGGCTGCGCCGCACGCTCAGCTGCCGTCCGGTCACGGGCTGACGGTGCCGCACGCGACCACATGTGTCGCGCTGCGCTTCGCCGACGGTGTGGTGATGGCCGGTGACCGTCGGGCCACCAGCGGCAACCTGATCAGCCACCGCGGGATGGAGAAGGTCGTCCAGGCGGACCGGCACAGCGGTGTGGCGATCGCCGGCGCCGCCGGTCCGGCGATGGAGATGATCAAGCTGTTCACGCTGCAGCTCGAGCACTACGAGAAGGTCGAGGGCTCGTCGCTCAGCCTCGAGGGCAAAGCCAACCAACTGTCGATGATGGTGCGCAGCAACCTGCCGGCGGCGATGCAGGGCATGGTCGTGGTGCCGCTGTTCGCCGGCTACGACACCCGCCGGGCGATCGGTCGGCTCTGGAGCTACGACGTCACCGGCGGCAGGTACGAGGAGTTCGACTACGCGGCGACAGGCTCGGGAAGCCTCCACGCCGGAACGGTCGTGAAGGTCGGCTACCGCGACCAGATGACTGCCGACGACGCCATCCGACTCGCCTGCACGGCGCTGTGGGAGGCGGCTGACGCCGACTCGGCCACGGGCGGCCCCGACGCGCTGCGCGGCATCTACCCGGTCGTTGCCACCATCACGGCGCAGGGCTGGCAACGGCTCGACGACGCCGACCTCGCAGCCCGCTACGAGGAGATCGTCGCGGAGGTGCGGTCGCGATGAGCATGCCGTTCTACGTCGCGCCCGAGCAGGTGATGAAGGACCGGGCGGACTACGCCCGCAAAGGAATCGCCCGGGGTCGGGCCCTCGTCGCAGTGCGCTACGACGACGGGATCGCCCTGGTGGCGGAGAACCCCTCCAACACCCTGCGCAAGATCAGCGAGATCTACGACCGGATCGCGTTCGCCGGGGTCGGGAAGTACAACGAGTTCGACCAGTTGCGCGTCGCCGGTGTGCGTGCCGCCGATCTCAAGGGCTACCAGTACTCGCGCGACGACGTCGACGCACGGAGCCTCGCCAACCAGTACGCCCAGATCCTCGGACAGATTTTCACCCACGAGATGAAGCCGATGGAGGTCGAGATCCTGGTGGCCGAGGTCGGTGTCGCCGGCAGCGACGACCAGCTGTTCCACATCCTCTACGACGGCACGGTCATGGACGAAGGCGGCTTCAGCGTGCTCGGCGGCGACGCCGAAGCGATCACCTCGAGGTTGCGCGACCTCGAGCTCGGAGGGGAGCCGCTCGCCGCAGCCGTCACCGCCGCCACGTCGGCGCTGAGCGGACCGGACCGCTCGCTGAAGGCAGAGGACCTCGAGGTCGCCGTGTTGGCCCGCTCGAACGGCCGGCGCTGCTTCCGCCGACTCGAGGACGACGAGGTCACCACGCTCCTGGCGGGCTGATGACCAGGCCCGTCGATCTCAACGCCGATCTCGGCGAGGGGTTCGGTCGGTGGTCGCTGGGCGATGACGAGGGGCTGCTCGACGTGATCACCTCGGCCAACATCGCCTGCGGATACCACGCAGGAGATCCGTCGACGATGCGCAGGACGTGCGCGGCGGCGGTCGAGCGCGGCGTGGCCATCGGTGCACAGGTCTCGTACCCGGACCTCATGGGGTTCGGCCGTCGCTTCCTCGACATGGCCCCCGGGGAGTTGGCCGACGCCGTGATCTACCAGGTCGGGGCCTTGCAGGCGATGGCCGGACTGGTCGGCGGGCGGGTGACCTACGTGAAGCCGCACGGCGCGCTCTACCACGCGGTGCTGCACCACGAAGCGCAGGCAGCGGCGCTGGTCGACGCGGTCGATGCGCTCGGCGATGGGTTGGTGGTCATGGGCATGCCCAACTCGGCCGTGGAACATGCCGCAGCCCGCGCCGGTGTCGGCTTCCTGACCGAGGGCTTCGCCGACCGCGGGTACGATGCCGATGGCCGGCTCGTGCCCCGCGGGCAACCGGGCGATCTGCTCGTCGATCCGGATGCAGTCGCCGAGCAGGCTGTGTCGCTGCTGGCCTGGCGGGTCGACTCGATCTGCGTCCACAGCGACACCCCCGGCGCAGCGCAGCTCGCCGCAGTCGCCCGCGCTGCGCTGGTCGCCGCCGGCGCGACCCTTGCGCCCGCTGCTCCATGAGGCTGCTCGCCTACGGTCCCCGAGCGCTCCTGGCCGAGTTCACATCACTCGAAGAGGTGCTCGGAGCGGCGGCGTCACTGCGTGGTGCAGCCCTGCCCGGTGTGGTCGATGTCGTCCCGGCGATGCGCACGGTGCTCGTGGTCCACGACGGCGCCGACCGAGCGCTGGTCGAGGCGGCGTTGCGGGCAGGCGGCGATGAGCTGCCGGCAGTTACCGGCACGGTGCGGGTGCCGGTGCGCTACGACGGGCCTGACCTCGACGCGGTCGCCGCCACCACAGGGCTCACCGTCGACGAGGTCGTGGCACTGCACTGCGGGACCACCTACCGCGTCGCGTTCTGCGGCTTCCTCCCCGGATTCGCGTACCTGATCGGCCTGCCCGCGCTGCTGCAGATGCCGCGTCGGCCCAGCCCGCGGCCACGGGTCGCCGCGGGGTCGGTGGCGATCGCCGATGGGTTCACCGGCATCTATCCGGCAGACTCGCCGGGCGGTTGGCACATCCTCGGCAGCACGCAGCTCGTCCTCTGGGACGCGGAGCGCGAGGTCCCCGGCCTGCTCGTGCCCGGCGTCGACGTCCTCTTCGAGGCGGTGTGACGGTGCGGGTGGCTCGGATCGTGGCGCCCGGCATCGCGTCGTCGGTGCGCGACGCAGGCCGACCGGGCCTGGCCCACCTGGGCAGCGGTCGTGGGGGAGCGGTCGACCTCGAGTCGCTGCGCCTCGCCAACCGATTGGTCGGCAACCACCCCGAGGCGGCTGCGGTCGAGACCTCGGGAGGGCTGGTGGTCGCGCTCACGCGTCAGGCGGTGGTGGCGGTGACGGGGCGCCAGGTCGCC
>DAINND010000273.1:0-4595 GCA_036736065.1 Ilumatobacteraceae bacterium | reverse complement strand
CCCGGGCGGACGTCAGCGGCAGGCGCGACAGGCGCGGCTGCCGCGTCGGCGGTCACCGGAGCAGCACCGGCATCGACCGGAGCCGGCAGGGCGCCGGTGGCATCAGCAGTCGCTCCGGTGACCTCCCCGGACGACACGGTCGGCGGCGAGGCCTGCGGCGCGCCCTCGCGAGGCGTGTCCGAGGTGCCGGAGCCCTGCCCCTCGACCGCTCCGGCTTGCAGTTGCTCGGCGAGGACCGCCGATGTCGCGTCGGCCGCGCCCGTGAGCGTGTCGGTCGCACCCTGCTCGATCGAGGGCTGGGCGGCCGCCGTGTCGGTGGGGACCGCAGGCCCGGCCTGCACCGCAACAGGCGCTGCCCCAGCATCCGGTGCGGCTACCGTGACGGGCCCGACGGGTGCACCGGGCGCCACGGGTGTCGCTGGGCCATCGGCCACCGGCGCGACGGCCGGCGCGGCTGCGGCAGCGTCATCCCCGATCAGCGACGGCAGCGCCTGCAGGCCGGGAACGGGCGCCTGTGTCGCGGCAGGCGGCAGCGCGACCGGGACGACAGTCGGCTGAGCAGGTTCGTCCTCGCTGCGTCGAGCTGCGTCCGACGCGTCGTCGGTCGGTTCGATCGCGTCGACCGGCGCCGTTCCGCTCGGGCCCGCGTCCACTTCGGAGGCAGCGTCGGCCGATCGGCCAGCGCCATCACCGCACCGCTCGTCGCAACGGGGACGCTCGACCTCCGTCGACGACGAGGTGCTCGGCCGCTCGAGCCGCTCGGGCTGCTCGAGCACGCGAGCGAAGACTGCGTCGAAGGCCGACTCACCGGTCGCGACGGCCGGCGCGTGACGGACCGATGCAGGTCCGAGCGCATCGACGAGGGACAGGGCTGCCCCGATCGTGGTCATGACATCCTCCCGGCGGCACCCATCACCCATGTGACGTACCGCTCTGCTTGTGAACCGGGCAGCACCGAGCCGGCCCGCGCCATGGCTCCAGGCCCGATGTTGTAGGCACCGACGGCCATCTCGAGTGACCCGCCGAAGCGATCGAGGGCGTTGCGCACGTACCGTGCCGCACCGTCGATCGCCGATGCCGGATCCCACGGGTCGACGCCCATCTCGGCGGCAGTCCCCGGCAGGAACTGCATCATCCCGAGCGCGCCGGCGCTGCTCACCGCGTCGAGGCGGAATCGCGACTCCACGTGGCCCATGCCGGCGAGCACGGTCGGTGGCACGCCGTAGCGGGCTCCAGCGGCGTTGAACAACGACGCATAGGGCACGTCGGCGCGGACCGGCGTGAGGTCGCCCACCGGGACGACGTTCGCCGGGCCGGCGACCCCGACGTTCCAGGTCGGCGCCGGCCCTGCGGCGTAGCTCGCCCGGGCGGTCGGGTCGAACAGCAGCCCGGACTCGAGTGCGGCTTCGGTCTGCTGGGCGATCGCGCTGTACAGGTTGTCCGGACGCGGCACGCCGCCGGCGAGATCAGTGCCTGCCAGCCCCATCGACGCGGCGACGTAGCCGGACGAGGCGCTCGGGCCAGCGGTGCCCACTCCGAGCGCGGCCGCGGGCGGGCCGGCCGCTTCGGGGGTGACGATGCGGCGGTGAGCGGCGAGGCGTGCTTCGATGGCCGACACCCGGGCGGTGACTGCGGCGATGCTGCTCATCGGTCGACCTCCCCCGGGAGCCGCGTCCCGGCAACGGTGCGACGAGCGAGGACCATGTCCTCGAGCTCGGTCTGGCCCAGGTGGGCCTCCTCGGCCCGCTCGCGCTCGTCGAGGCGCTCGGCGAGACGCTCGAGGGCCTCCACGCGGCGAGCCGCTTCGACCCACCGGCCCTTCACCTCGTCCGCAACATCAGCAGCGTCGAGCGTCACCTGATGGAGGCGATGGGCGGCGAGGGTGCCCACCTCGGCGACCAACCGGTGCTGCTGGAGCTCGGTCGGTGTCACGTCGATCTGGACGAGGGTGCCCATGGCATCGACACGCGCCCAGGTGGCCGCCTCGTCATCGAGTGCTGCCCGGTGCCGGGCTCGGGCAACGGCGAGCTGGCCACGCGCGCTGCGCTCTTGCAGCTCGCGGATCCGCATCACGGTGCGCAGCTGGGCCCGCTTCATCGGGTCCCCTGCAACAGGCGGGCGAGCTGGTCGAACGACTCGGCGGCGCTGCGCCGCTCGTCGATGTCCTGGCACAGGAACTGGCGGATCGGCTCACGCAGGCGAACCGCACGGTCGACGACCGGGTTGGCACCGGGCACGTAGGCACCGATCTCGATCAGGTCGCGAGCTTCGCTCTCCGCGGCCATGAGCTGGCGGAGCTCTCCGCTGAGCTGGCGCTGCGCCGGATTGGTGACGGCCGACGAGACGCGGGAGATCGAGGCCAGCACGTCGATCGCCGGATAGTGGTTGGCGTGGGCGAGGCGCCGCGAGAGCACGACATGGCCGTCGAGGATCGAGCGCACTGCATCGCTGATCGGCTCGTTGTGGTCATCGCCGTCGACGAGCACGGTGTAGAGCCCGGTGATCGAACCGACCTCGGCCGCACCGGCCCGCTCGAGCAGACGGGGAAGCAGCGAGAACACGCTCGGCGGATAGCCGCGGCTCGTCGGCGGCTCGCCGGCGGACAGGCCGATCTCGCGCTGGGCCATGCAGAACCGGGTGAGGGAGTCCATCATCAGCATGACGTTGGCGCCGTGGTCGCGGAACCACTCGGCGATGCGCGTCGCCACGAACGCAGCGCGCAGACGGACCAGCGCAGGCGTGTCGGAGGTGGCGACGACGAGCACCGAGCGAGCGAGGCCCTCCGGCCCCAGATCCGCCTCGACGAACTCGCGGACTTCTCGTCCGCGCTCGCCGATGAGCGCCACGACGTTGACGTCGGCCGCGGTGTTGCGGGCGATCATGCCGAGCAACGTCGACTTGCCGACACCGGATCCGGCGAAGATGCCGACGCGTTGGCCACGACCGGCAGGGATCAACGTGTCCCACGCCCGGACACCGAGCGACATCGGCTGGTCGACACGAGCCCGTCGCAGCGGATGCGGCGGCTCACCGTCGATCTCGACGGGCGTGAGGCCCGCGATCGGCCCGAGATCGTCGAGCGGGTTGCCGAGCGCATCGATCACCCGCCCGCGCAGCGCCTGTCCGCCTCCGCTGGACGCGCCCTGCTCGTTGCCACGCACCCGAGCCCCTACGCGGAGGCCCTTCACGTCGCCGAACGGCATGCAGGTGACCGAACCGGAACCGACTGCGACGACCTCGCCGACGAGGTCGATCGCGCCGTCGACGACGTTCACCGTCGCCCCGACCGGCAGGTCGAGGCCTTCCACGTCGAAGCGCAGGCCGAGCACCTTCGAGATCGCGCCGGTCCGCTCCGGCCTCGCCAGCTCAGCGGCGCGCACGACGATGTCGTCGAACATCGGCTGCAGCTGGTGGGTGGCGCCTGGCATGGTGCTCCTGGAGTCTCGAGCGGTCCCGATCCGTGGACACCTTCACGCGCCATCCGTGCTGCGCTGTGTGAGCGATCGTTCGGTCAGCCGGACATCCGTCATGCAGGTCGGCGGGCCGCTGATGGGGGATTGGTGGGGGAGCTTCGCCCACCGCGACGTCGAGCGCAGGGCTCAGTTGACGTACTCGTCAGCGCCGCGGGTGATGACGATCTGACCGCTCTCCTCGAGCGCGCGGATGACGCGGACGATGGCGCCCTGCGACTCCTCGACCGTCTTCATCCGGACCGGGCCGAGGAGGGTGATCTCCTCCTCGAGGTTCTGCGCGGCGCGTTCGGACATGTTGCGCGTGATCTTCTCGCGCACTTCCGCGCGCACGCCCTTGAGGGCGGTGGCGAGCTCCTTGGCATCGACCTGGCGCAGCACCAGCTGCACGGACCGGTCGTCGAGGGTGACGATGTCCTCGAACACGAACATGCGCGAGCGCACCTCGTCGGCGAGGCTGCCGTCATGGTCGTCGAGACCCTCGAAGATCGACCGCTCCGTGGCGCGGTCCGAGCGGTTCAGGATCTCGATCAGCGTCTGGACGCCGTCCGCATTCTTCGGGTCGCCGACGTTCTTCACCGACGACGACAACCGGCGCTCGAGCATGCTCTCGACCTGGGCGATCACCTCGGGCGAGCTGGGCTCGAGCATCGCGATGCGCACCGACACGGCCCGCTTGACCTCTTCGGGCAGACCGCTCACCACCTGTGCGGCGATCTCGGGGTGGGCGTGTGCCACGACCAGCGCGATGGTCTGCGGGTGCTCGTTGGCGAGGAAGTTGAGGATCTGCTTGGGGTTGGCGTTCTTCAGGAAGTCGAACGGCGTCTTGACCATCTGCTGGTAGAGCCCTTCGAGGATGACCGATGCCCGGTCCTGGCCGAGCGCCTCCTCGAGCATCTTCCGGGCCGCCTCCGGGCCGCCGTACGACACATGGCCGCCGGCGATCAGGAGTGTCGCGAACTCCTCGAGGATCGCCTCGTTCTCCTCGCGCGACACACTTCGCGCCTTCATGATCTCGGTGGTCGACGAATAAATAAAAAACACATTCGTGAGGGGGGGCGCGTTGGCGGGGTGGGGGTCGGCGGTCGGGGGCGGGGGGGGGGCGGCCGTCTTGGGGGCGGGCGG
>DAINND010000272.1:0-4601 GCA_036736065.1 Ilumatobacteraceae bacterium | reverse complement strand
CGGGGGCCGGTCTCGTAGATGTACTTCGCGATCGGGGTGGAGCCGACGAAGCTGACCGCTGCGATGTCCGGGTGGACGAGCAGACGGGCGACGGCCTCCTTGTCGCCGTTGACCACGTTGAAGCAGCCGTCGGGCAGACCAGCCTGCTTCAGCAGCTCGGCCAGGAACATGCTCGACGACGGGTCCTTCTCGCTCGGCTTGAGCACGAAGGTGTTGCCGCAGGCCAGGGCGTTGGCGAACATCCACATCGGCACCATCGCCGGGAAGTTGAACGGGGTGATGCCCGCCACCACGCCGAGCGGCTGCTTGATCGAGTAGACGTCGACACCCGTGGAGGCCTGCTCGCTGTAGCCCCCCTTCAACAGGTTCGGGATGCCGCACGCGAACTCGACGTTCTCGAGGCCTCGGGCGACCTCGCCGAGCGCGTCCGACAGCACCTTGCCGTGCTCGGCCGACAGCAGCGAGGCGATCTCCTTGCGGTTGGCGGCGATGAGCTCGCGCATGTTGAACATCACTTCGGCGCGCCGCGACAGGTTGGTGGCCCTCCACGCGGGGAAGGCAGCCTTGGCGAGGGCGACGGCCGCGTCGACCGCGGCCGTGCGTGCGAAGTCGACCGTGGCCGGCTGCGCACCCGTCGCCGGGGGTAACACCGGTCCGGAACGGCCGGAGGTGCCCTCGACGGCCTGGCCGTCGAGCCAGTGGGAGATGCGCTGCATGGTGATTCCTCTCGGGGGGGTGCGGTCAGACCAGGTACTGCGACAGGCCGCGCTTGATGTACTGCCCGTGGCCGGTGCGGCCGTGGTAGGTGTCGTTCTCGATCACGACCATGCCGCGCGACAGCACGGTGTCGACCTTGCCGTCGATCACCCAGCCCTCCCACGCGGAGTGGTCCATGTTCATGTGGTGCTTGTCGTTGATGCCGATCTTGGTCTTCTGGTTCGGGTCCCACACCACGACGTCGGCGTCGGCGCCGGGGGTGATGACGCCCTTCTTCGGGTACATGCCGAACATGCGCGCCGGGGTGGTGCAGCAGGTCTCGACCCAGCGCTCGAGGCTCAGCTCGCCCGCCACCACACCCTGGTAGATCAGCTCCATGCGGTGCTCGACACCACCGATGCCGTTGGGGATCGCGGCGAAGTTGCCGAGGCCGAGCTCCTTCTGGTCCTTGAAGCAGAACGGGCAATGGTCGGTGCTCACCACGGCGAGCTCGTTCATCCGCAGGCCCTTCCACAGGTCGGCCTGATGGCCGTGACCCATGACGCCGATGTAGTCGGGGTCGTTGGTCCTCGACCGGATCGGGGTGGAGCACACCCACTTGGCGCCTTCGAAGCCCGGCTGGCCGAGCGTCTCTTCGAGGGTGAGCCACAGGTACTGCGGGCAGGTCTCGGCGAACACGTTGCGACCGTTGTGGCGCGCAGCAGCCACCTCGTTCAGCGCATCGCCGGCGCTCATGTGCACGATGTAGAGCGGCACGTTGCCGGCCACGTGGCTCAGCACGATCGCCCGATGGGTGGCCTCGGCCTCGAGCGGCGACGGGCGCGTGTAGCTGTGGTACTTGGGGTCGGTCTCGCCGCGGGCGAGCGCCTGCTGCACGAGCACATCGATGGCGATGCCGTTCTCCGCGTGCATCATGATGACCGCGCCGCAGTCGGCGGCGGTCTGCATGGCGCGCAGGATCTGGCCGTCGTCGCTGTAGAAGACGCCGGGATAGGCCATGAAGAACTTGAAGCTGCTGATGCCCTCGTGCTCGGTGAGGTACTTCATCGCCTTGAGCGACTGCTCGTCGACCCCACCGATGATCTGGTGGAAGGCGTAGTCGATCGCGCAGTTGCCGTCGGCCTTGCGGTGCCACTCGGCGAGGCCGTCGAAGACGTTCTCGCCGTAGCGCTGCACGGCCATGTCGACGATGGTCGTGACACCTCCCCAGGCTGCGGCGATGGTGCCGGTCTCGAAGGTGTCGCTCGCGAACGTGCCACCGAAGGGCAGCTCCATGTGGGTGTGCACATCGACCCCGCCGGGGATGACGTACTTGCCGGCTGCATCGATGACGCGGTCCATGCCCTCCTCGGTGAAGAAGCCGGGCGCGGCGAGAGCCGAGATCGTCTCACCGTCGATGAGCACGTCCTGGGCCACCACCCCGGTGCTCGAGATGACCTTGCCGTTCTTGATCAGGATCTTTGCCATGGAACCCTCCCCTGGAGTTGCACGAGTGACTGGGATGTCGCGAGGGACGGACGCAGTGGTCGGGCGTCAGCCCTCGACGATCTCACCGTAGGCGTCCGGACGACGGTCGCGGTAGAACGCCCAGCGGTCGCGGATCATGCGCAGCTTGTCCATGTCGAGGTCGCGCACGATGAGCTCGGGCTTGTAGGGGTCGCCGACATCCCCCACGAACTTGCCTTCCGGGTCGACGAAGTAGCTCTGCCCGTAGAAGTCGTTGTCGCCGAGCGGTTCGATGCCCACCCGGTTGATGGCACCGACGTAGTAGATGTTGGCCACTGCGGAAGCCGGCTGCTCGAGCCGCCACAGGTACTCGCTCAGGCCGCGATGGGTGGCCGACGGGTTGAACACGATCTCGGCGCCGTTCAAGCCGAGGATGCGCCAGCCTTCTGGGAAGTGGCGGTCGTAGCAGATGTAGACCCCGACCTTGCCCACGGCAGTGTCGAACACGGGGTACCCGCCCGTGCCGGGCCGGAAGTAGAACTTCTCCCAGAACCCCTTCGTCTGCGGGATGTGCTGCTTGCGGTACTTGCCGAGGTAGGTGCCATCGGCATCGATCACGGCAGCCGTGTTGTAGTAGAGGCCTGGCTGGACGATCTCGTACATCGGCAGCACCATGACCATGCCCAGCTCCTTGGCGAGGGCCATGAAGCGCTGCGTGGTGGGCCCGTCGGGGATGTACTCGGTGTAGCTGTAGTACTCGGTCTCCTGGACCTGACAGAAGTAGGGGCCGTAGAACAGCTCCTGGAAGCAGATCACCTGCGCGCCCTGGGCGGCGGCGTCACGGGCGTACTGCTCGTGCTTGTCGAGCATCGCCTCTTTCGATCCGGGCCAATCGGTCTGCACCAGTGCAGCGCGGACGATGCGGCCGGCCGCTGTGGAGGTATCGGTCATGGCCGGATCGTAATGTGACACCGACCGGCAGACAATGAAAGTATTGTGCCCGTACAAACTGTGACACGCCGTTCACGGATCCGACTCCCGATCGATCCGCCGGCTTCCCCACCGGGCGGACCATGGACCTCGCGAGCCTGATCGACGACCGCAGCGCGAAGGGCATCGCCGCGACCATCGGACGGCTGATCTCGTCGGGCCAGCTCGCCCCCGGCCGCCGCTTGCCGACGGTGCGCGAGCTGTCGCGGGAGCTCGGCGTGTCGCCGACCACCGTGAGCGAGGCATGGCAGACCCTCGCCAAGGTCGGCGCGATCGACGCGCGGGGCCGGCAGGGAACCTTCGTGCGCCAGCCGACCGGGCCGGGCGCACCGCGCCGCTACCGCCGCATCACCGAGGGACCGGGCCACTTCGCCGTCGATCTCTCCACCGGGACGCCGGACCCTGCGCTGCTGCCCGACCTCGGCCCGGTGATGGCACGCGTCAGCCGCCAGTCGCTCACCTCGAGCTACCTCGACCGACCCGTGCTGCCCGGCCTCGACGAGCGGCTGCGCGCCGACTGGCCATTCGCCGTGGATGACCTCACCGTGGTCGACGGAGCGCTCGATGCGCTCGACCGCATCGCCCAGGTGACCGTGCGCCTCGGCGATCGGGTGGTCGTCGAGCACCCGTCGTTCCCACCCCTGCTCGACCTGCTCGAGCAACTCGGCGCCGAGGTGATCGGTGTCGACCTCGATGACGAGGGGATGGTGGTCGACCAGCTCAGCGCCGCGTTGCAACACGACCCCGTCGCCGTGTTCCTGCAGCCGCGGGCGCACAACCCGACCGGCGTCACCATGTCGCGGCGGCGAGCAAGGGCAGTGGCCGCTGCGCTCGCCCGGAGCCGTGCCGTGATCGTCGAGGACGACCACTCCGGCGACATCGCCAGCGGCACCCTGGTGAGCCTCGGCCAGTGGCTCCCCGACCGCACCGTGCACATCCGCAGCTTCTCGAAGAGCCACGGTCCCGACCTACGCCTGGCCGCCGTCGGCGGTGCAGGGAGTGTGGTCGCAGCGGTGGCCAACCGTCGCCTGCTCGGGCCGGGCTGGAGCAGCCGCATCCTGCAGGCCGTGCTGCTCGAGATGCTCGACCACAGCCCGACGCTCGCCGCCGTCGCCGCTGCCCGTGACGAGTACGCCCGCCGCCGGGCTGCAGTTGCCGAGGTGCTCGGCGCCCGGGGGGTGCCCACCACGGGCTCGGACGGCATCAACCTCTGGATGGAGGTGAGCGACGAGCGATCCGCGCTGCTCACCCTCGCCGCTCGAGGCATCGGCGCGGCGCCCGGCGAGCCGTTCCGTGTGCACGACGACCGACCGCACCTGCGCGTGACGGTCGGTCTGGTGGGAGATGGCCACGAGCCACTCGCCCTGCGGCTGGCCGATGCCGCAGCGCTCACCGTGTCACCCACCGGCCAACGCTGACCCGGGTCGACGCCCGGACGCGACGATGGG
>DAINND010000271.1:0-4612 GCA_036736065.1 Ilumatobacteraceae bacterium | reverse complement strand
AGGACAAGCTCGGCAAGGCGCTCAAGTCGCTGTCGGACGAGGACCCGACCTTCCGTGTGCGCACCGACGAAGAGACCGGCCAGACCGTCATCTCCGGCATGGGTGAGCTGCACCTCGAGATCCTCGTCGACCGCATGATGCGCGAGTTCAACGTGGTCGCCACCGTCGGCAAGCCGCAGGTGGCCTACCGCGAGACGATCACCAAGCACGTGCAGAGCGTCGAGTACCGCCACATCAAGCAGACCGGTGGCTCCGGCCAGTTCGCCGTCGTCAAGATCGACCTCGAGCCGAACCCGGGCAAGGGCTACGAGTTCGTCGACAAGATCAGCGGCGGCCGCATCCCGCGCGAGTACATCCAGCCGACCAACCAGGGCATCCAGAGCGCGCTCGAGTCCGGCGTGCTCGCCGGCTACCCGACGGTCGACGTGAAGGCGAGCCTGGTCGACGGCCAGTACCACGACGTCGACTCCTCGGAGATGGCGTTCAAGATCGCCGGGCAGATGGCCTTCAAGAAGGCTGCAGAGATGGCCAAGCCGGTCATCCTCGAGCCGATCATGGCCGTCGAGGTCGTCACCCCCGAGGACTACATGGGCGATGTGATGGGCGACCTGTCCGGCCGCCGTGGCCGCATCGAAGGCATGGAGGCCCAGGGCAGCAACCAGGTCATCCGCGCCCAGGTGCCGCTGTCGGAGATGTTCGGCTATTCGCCCGACCTGCGCTCGCGCACCCAGGGCCGGGCCACGTACACGATGCAGTTCGCGATGTACCAGGAAGTGCCGGGCAACATCTCGAGCGACATCGTCAAGCGGGTGCGCGGCGAATAGCGGGCGCCGCCCCCCGATGCGATCGACGCCCGGCTCCGAGGAGCCGGGCGTGTCGCGTCCGGGCCCGCGCACCGGCCCGAGCCCGATGGGGTTGCAACGGGTACCATCCGCTCAGGCAGGCCGACGAGGGGGTCGATCATGAGCCGGGCGCAACTCGTGGCGATGGCCGAGCGGACGATCCGTCACGTGCAGGCCGGCACCGTGCCGCTCGACGAAGGCGTGATGCGTGTGCCGGCATCGAACTACGTCGACCCGGATCGCTGGCAGCTCGAGATGGAACGCATCTTTCGCCGCCTCCCGCTCGTGCTCGGCTTCAGCTGCGAGCTGCGCGAGCCCAACTCCTACCGAGCCCTCGACGCGATGGGGGTGCCGGTGCTGCTCGCCCGCGGCAGCGACGGGGTGCTGCGATCGTTCGTCAACATGTGCAGCCATCGCGGGGCGCAGGTGGTCGAGGAGGGATCGGGCTCGGCTCGGCGGTTCAGCTGCCCCTACCACGCCTGGACCTACGACTCGACCGGTGAGCTGGTGGGCATCCTCGACAAGGCCGCCTTCGGCGAGGTCGACATGAGCTGCCTCGGCCTCACCCAGCTGCCCGTCGCCGAGCGCGCCGGCATCGTGTTCGGCGCGGTCACGCCGGGCGCCGGCATCGACCTCGACGCGTTCCTGTGCGGCTACGACCGACTGCTCGAGCACCTGGGCCTCGCCGAGTGCCAGCTGGTCGGTCGCCAGAGCGTGGGCGGGCCGAACTGGAAGGTCGCCTACGACGGCTACCTCGACTTCTACCACCTGCCCATCCTGCACAAGAACACCTTCGGGCCGCGGTTCAACAACACGACGGTCACCGACGCGTGGGGCCCGCACCAGCGCAACACCCAGCCCGACGAGCGGATGCTGAAGCTGGCCGAGCGTCCGAGTGACGACTGGCCGATCGACCGGATCAACGGTGGGATCTGGACGATCTTCCCGCACGTCTCGATCGCCAGCTTCGATGTCGGCGGGCGGATCTACATGGTCTCGCAGCTGTTCCCCGGGGCCGACCCGGACACATCGGTCACGACGCAGCACTTCCTCGCCACCTTCGAGCCGACCGCCGAGCAGATGGCGGCGATCGATGCGCAGATGGAGTTCCTGTTGCGAGTGGTGCGCGACGAGGACTACCTCACCGGCAACCGCATCCAACGGACGGTGAAGACGGGCGCCAAGGCCGAGTTCCTCTTCGGGCGCAACGAGGGGGCGTGCCAGCGCTTCCACGGGTGGGTCGAGGCGCTCGTACGCGCCGAGACATCGGCCGACACTGCCGCGCTGTTCGCCGCGGCGACCGAGTTCCACCACCCGTAGGCCCCCGGCTCACCCAGAGCGTGTCGAGTTGCGGCCGCAGCGCGGCCCGACGTCGACACGCGGTGGGTCGGTGCGGGAGCCGGGGTGGCCGGGCGGTCAGGAGATCGGGGTGACCGGCCCGGAACCGGCGAGGACGCCGAGGGCGTTGCGCGCCGCCAAGGTGGCCATCGCGGTGCGGGTCTCGATGGTGGCCGAGCCGAGGTGGGGGATGAGCACGACGTCGTCGCGGTCGAGCAGGCCGGCGTGGACCTCGGGCTCCTTCTCGAACACGTCGAGCCCGGCGCCGGCGATCTCACCGGCCTCGAGCGCGGCGACCAGTGCCGCCTCGTCGACGACCGGGCCACGGGCGGTGTTGATCAGGTAGGCGCTGCGCTTCATCGCCTGCAGCTGCGGTGTGCTGATGAGGTGGTGCGTGTCCGGCGAGTACGGGCAGTGCAGCGAGACGATGTCACTGGTGGCGAGCAGCTCGTCCATCGACAGGTAGCTCGCGTCGAGCTCGTCGGCCACGGCGGTGTCGCAGGGCTTGCGGTTGCTGTAGGCGATCTCCATCCCGAACGCGCGTGCCCGGCGGGCCAGCGCCACACCGATCTGGCCCATGCCGACGATGCCGAGGCGCGCACCCTGGATGCCGCTGCCGAGCATCATGAACATGCCCCACTGCCACGGCTCGCGGGCCCGGATGAGCCGCTCGCCCTCGGCCAGGCGACGCGTCGACATGAGGATGAGCGCCATGGCGATGTCGGCGGTGGCGTCGGTGAGCACGCCGGGGGTGTTGGTCGCCGTGACCCCACGCTCACGGCACGCGGCGACGTCGATGTTGTTGTACCCGACGGCGACGTTGCACACGGCGCGCAGCTGCGGGCCCGCGGCGTCGAGCAGCTCGGCGTCGATGCGCTCGGTGAGCAACGACACGATCACGTCGGCGCCGGCCACCCGGCGCAGCAGCTCGTCGCGCGAGATGGGGGTGGGCTCGTCCCAGGCGAGGACGTGGTGGCCGGCGTCGCGCAGCAGGTCGACGCCGGGCTGGGGGATCCGTCCGGTGACGACGACGGTGCTCACGAGGCCACCCAGTCGCGCAGCAGGCCGAGACCCTCGGTGATGTCCTCGGCGGAGATGCCCGAGTAGGCGAGTCGGATGTATTGCTCGGTCTCGCCGGGCTGGGGGCGGCCGAAGTGGCGTCGGGTGCAGAACGACACCCCCGTGTTGTGCAGTGCCGCCGTGGCGAACTCGCCGACGTCGGTGAAGCCCTTGGCCGCCATGGCCTGGGTGACGTTGACGAACAGGTAGAAGGTGGCCTCGGGCCGTGCGGTGTGCATGCCCGGCACGGCGTTGACCGCGTCGACGGTGGCGTCACGACGCACGCGCAGGATGTCGACCAGCGCGGCCGGCCCGGCCGGGTCGCCGGTGATGCCCTCGACACCGGCCCACTGCACGAAGTGCGCTGTGCACGACTCGTCGTTGGTGTTCAGCTTGGCGATCTGCTCTGCCACGCGCAGCGGGGCGATGGCGGCACCGAGGCGCCATCCGGTCATCGCGAACTTCTTCGAGAACGTGTAGAGGATGACGGTGCGCTCCTGCATGCCGGGGATGCTCGCGATGCTGTGGCTGGTGCCCGAGTAGCGCATCTCGAAGTAGGCCTCGTCCGACAGCACCCACAGGTCGTGCTTCATCGCCAACTCCGCCACCGCTTGCATCTCGGCCCGGCTGCTCTCGGCCGACAGCGGGTTCTGCAGGTCGTTGTAGACGAGTGCCGTCGTGCGCGGCGTGATGAGAGACTCGAGGTACTCGAGGTCGAGCGCGAACCCGGTGGGGGTCTCGATGTAGCGGTAGGGGACGGCCCGGCCGCCGAAGTACTCGATCTGGCTCTCGTAGATCGGGTAGCCCGGGTTCGGGTAGCGCACCTCGTCGCCCGGCTGCATCACCGTCTGGATGAACTTGCCGATCACCGGCTTGCCGCCCGGCTGGACGACGACGTTGCCCGGCTCGAAGCTGAGGCCACGCCGGCTGCCGACGTCGTGGGCGAGCGCTTCGCGCAATGGCGCGATGCCGGCCGCGGCGCAGTACCCGGTCTTGCCGTCGGCGATGGCCCGGTCCATCGCCGCCACCACGTTCGCCGGCGTCGGCAGGTTCATGTCGCCCAGGTGGAACGGGTACACCCGGTTGCCCTTGGCTGCCCAGTCGGCAGCGGCGAGGGAGACGGCGAAGGCGGTCTCGGTGCCCAGGTTCTGGAGGCGGTCGGCGAGTTGCATGCCCCGAGTGTACGTTTTGTCAACGCGCCGGCGGGCTTCCTCGCTGCGACGCAGGCCTCGGTCCACGTTGGGGTCGGAGCCCGGAGCCGCTAGGCTCCACATGTTCTTTGACAACCCACGAATCCGGGAGAGCAACGGAGACCACCATGAGCAAGGCCAAGTTCGAGCGTACGAAGCCGCATGTGAATATCGGCACGATGG
>DAINND010000270.1:0-4616 GCA_036736065.1 Ilumatobacteraceae bacterium | reverse complement strand
CGGCACGCGTCCCGCGCCGCCCGCATCTGCACCGACTCCGCTGGTGGCGTCGGCGCGCCCGTGCTGATCGACCCGACGGTCATCCTCACCGGCCAGCAGACCCTCAACCCGTTCCGTGCGATCTCGACCGTGCGGACCATCACCACCGATGAGTGGAAGGGTGTCAGCTCGGCGGGTGTGACCTGGAGCTTCGACAACGAGCCCGCCGTGGTGTCCCACGACGCCCCGACGCTCTCGCAGCCGACGGTCACCACCATGATGGCGCGTGGGTTCAACCCCTACTCGATCGAGATCGGTGCCGACTACCCCGGCTTCGCCAACGAGATGGCGGCGCTGCTGACGGCCGGCCTCGACGACCTCGAGAGCAACGTGTTCGCCACCGGCAACGGCACCTCCCAGCCGGTGGGCATCCTCACGGCTCTCGACGCCAACACCAACGTCGAGGTCGTCGTGACCACCGACGGGCTGCTGGGTGCGGTCGACATCCGCAAGGTCTGGGGCCAGCTCCCCGACCGGGCGCGTGCGAACGCCACCTGGGTGATGAGCTCCGACACGGCGAACGACATCTCGGCGTTCGGCAGCAGCTACGGCGCGGACTCGACGGTGGACCTCACCGGACAGGTCACGACGCTCCGTGGTCGCCCCGTGGTGATCTCGTCGTACTTCCCGGACTTCACGGGCACGACGGGTGCCGCCAACATCCTCTGTGTGGGGGATTTCTCGCGGTTCTACATCGTCGACCGCGTCGGCCTGACCGTCGAGCTCGTCCCGCACCTGTTCGGCACCACCAACAACCGCCCGACGGGCGAGCGTGGCTGGTTCGCCTACAAGCGGGTCGGTTCGGACAGCGTCGACGACCTGGCGTTCCGCCTCCTGCAGAACACCTGAGGTCTGACACCTCCGCTGTGACCGATGGGGTCGGGCGTGCCCGCGCGCGCCCGGCCCCTGACGTCGCACACAGATCGCACACGAGAGAGAAGGGACACAAGGGATGAAGTACCGCTACGCAGCGGCGACCGGCATCAGCTTCTTCGAGGGGCAGAAGGTCTCCCTCAGCCGAGGCGAGGTCTGGCACGCCAGCGACCCGTTCGTGAAGGCCAACCCGGACCTGTTCGTCGACGCACCGCCGGTGGTGCGGGGCCACGTCGTGGAGTCGGCCTCCAAGGCCCCCGGCGAGAAGCGGAGCACCAAGCGTGGCGCATGACGTCGCCATCTGCTACCCGCACCCCAACCAAGTGGGGCACAACTTCCACCAGTCGTTCAGCCAGGTGCTGGCGTATGACTTCGCCAACGGCCAGCGGCTCGGGCCGTGGCTGGCGATGCGGTGCGGCGCAGGTGGGCTTGTCGAGGCCCGCAACCAGATCGCGCACGACTTCCTCGAGCTCGACGACAGCGTCCAGTGGATGTGGTGGCAGGACGTGGACATGGGGTTCGCCCCGTGGCACCTCGACCGGCTGCTGAAGGTCGCCGACCCGGTGGAGCGTCCCATCGTCGGGGCGCTGTGCTTCGCCTGGAAGGAGACCGTCCTCGACGGCCTCGGCGGCTTCTACTGCGTGCCGCGCCCGACGATCTACGACTGGATCGAACACGAGGACGGTCACAAGCGCTTCACCGGCAAGGTCGAGTGGCCGCGTGAGGAGGTCATCCAGGTCGCCGGCACCGGCACCGGGTCGCTGCTGGTGCATCGCTCCGTGATGGAGGCGATCGCCGAGACCGCCGACACCGAGGGCCAGTGGTTCGACCGCCTCCGCGGGTCGGACGGCAAACGCCTCGGCGAGGACATCAGCTTCTGCGTGCGAGCCACCTCGAAGGGGTTCCCGATCCACGTCGACACCGGGCTCAAGACGAACCACCTCAAGGAACTGTGGGTCGACGACCGGATCTACGACCAGCACGTCGTGCTCACGCAGGTGCTGGCACAGATGGAGGCCAACGGCGAGATCGAGCCCGTCGAGCCCGTCGAGCCCGTCAAGCGCAACCGTGCGCAGCGCCGTGCCAAGGCTCGGACCTGACGCCCGCCGCTACCTGATCGCCGGGTCCGGCGAGCCGGTGGCGCGACCGTTCCACCTGCGGCCGCTGCTGCCGTGGCTGTGTGGCACCGACCTCCGACGCTGGTGGTTCGCGTGGTTCGCCTCGTGGCCGCTGGCGGCCTCAGGGGCTGCCTGCTGGGCGTGGGGCATGGGTGCCACACCGACACAGTCCGTTGTCGTCGCGGCGCTCCTGCTGGCCCTGCCGGGCGTGCTGGGGCCGCCCGTCGCACGACCCGTCGGCGTCGACCTGCCGTGCCTCGCGGTGTCGCTGTGGGCGGCCGCGGCGTTCGCCCACGACCTGCCGGTCCTCGGCGTCGCGGTCGCCGTTCTCGCCGTCACGATCAGGGAACAGGCCCCCATCTGGATCGCCCTGTGGGCGTGGACGCCGTGGGCGCTGCTGGCGCTCATCCCGAGCGTCGCCATCGCCCTGGTCCGCACCCCGGCCATCGACGAGGTGACCGCCCTGCCGGCGCTCAAGCGGGTGCACGACCACCCGGTCGCCAGCGCCTTCGAGCACCGCGCCGGACGCTGGCGTGACGCCTGGCTGTTCGTCGCACCGTGGGGCGCGACGCTCGCAGCGCTCGTCGCCCCGACACCGCAGGTGCTCGCCACGCTGGCGCTGGCCCCCGGCCAGTTGCTCGTCGCGGCCGACACCGTTCGACTGCTCGCCAACGCCGCCGGCCCCGTCATGGCGCTGGCCGCCACCAACGTCATCCCGCCCGCATGGTGGCTGCCGGCCGTCGTCGTCACCGTGTTCTTCTGGCGCAAGCCGGAGCTCGTCTAGGAGGCCCGTGTGAGAGTGCAGCTTGGGGCCGCCACCGTGGTCGTCACCGACCCGTTCGACTCGACCCCGACGTCGGTCTCAGCGACCGCCACACGCGCCTCGACCGGCGCGGCGATCAGCCCGGCACCGACCACCAGCGTCATCGGTGACCGTGTGCGCGTCACGCTCAGCGCCGCCGACCACACCAACGTCATCGACGACCTGACCGTCAAGGTGTCGGCCACCGTCGACAGCCTGGCGACGCATCAGACCTTCACCGTGGAGGTCGTCGGCTCGCACTACGTCACCCTCGGTGCGCTCCGTGACGAGCCGCAGCTGGGCGACTCCAACCGCTACCCCGACAGCCTGCTGGCCGACATCCGTGACGAGGTCGAGGGCTACGTCGAGGAGGCCGCCAACGTGGCATTCGTGCCACGGTACGGCTCGGAGCTCCACACCGGCGACGGCAGCACCACCCTCGTGCTGCGCACGAACCGGGTGCGGGCCATCACCTCGGTCACGGTCGACGGTGAGTCGCAGCCGCTGGTCGACTTCGACCTGCTCGACGGCGACGTCCTGTACCGCAAGTCCGGCCTCGCCTACACCTGGGCCGACCCGGTGGTCGTCAAGTTCACACACGGCCACGACCGGCCCCC
Organism: Ilumatobacteraceae bacterium; assembly: GCA_036736065.1. Classification (GTDB taxonomy): domain Bacteria; phylum Actinomycetota; class Acidimicrobiia; order Acidimicrobiales; family Ilumatobacteraceae; genus VFMC01. The sequence goes on along the minus strand of DAINND010000270.1, from coordinate 1,167 downwards.
GGCGAAGCTGGTGCGCGAGGTCCGCAAGGCGATCCGCACCGAGGCCCTGAACCGTGGGGCGCAGGCACCGGCGGACCGCATCTGGGAGCAGACCGCCGACGGCAACACGGTCCGCTTCTCCACCGCCGACTTCGCCGCCGGCCGCTTCACCGGCCAGCTCAGCCTCGACGCTGCGATCCACGCCTACGGCTCTGCCCGGCTCGGGTTTGCGTGATGGCGACCGGCTTCCGCCGTGTCGAGGCGCTCGACCGGCTCCGTTCGCTGCTGGAGGACACCAACGGCGACGCCAGCCTCACCGTCCTCGTCGGCCCGCCCCGTGACCCCCAGCAGGAGTCGCTGATCGTCATCGGCGACGTCACCGGCGAGCTCGAGGTGCCGCACCTCACCGCCGGGCGCAAGCACTACGACGACAGCTTCAGCGTCGAGGTGCTGTGCATGGCGTGGGACCCCGGCGCGCCGGACTTCGCGGACGTCGACGTGCGCTGCCAGGGCCTCGCCGAGTACGTCCGCAACACGATCGCCGACCACCCCCGGCTGGAGTCCCGTGCCGGGGCCGACGGCCTCGACGGCGTCGTCCACGCCGTGATCGGCACGGTCGACGGCCCGAACCGCTGGTGGAACCCCGAAGGTGTCGGGTGCGCCATGCGGGTCAACGTCGACATCGTCGTCCGAATCACCTGAGGAGTCCCGTGAAGAAGCTCACCTACATCGGCCCCCACGCGGAGGTCGAGGTCGAAGTCGCCCCCAACAAGTGGGCCGAGGTCAAGAACGGTGCAGCGATCGAGGTCGGCGACGACCTCGCCTCGTCGCTGCTCGAGCAGACCGCCAACTGGAAGGCCGCCCCCAAGACAACCAAGTCCCAGGAGGACTGCGTCATGCCCATCGAGTCACAGCTCGGCACCAAGGACGAGACGACCTACGGCACCGCCGTCACCGTCGACCGCTTCACGCCGTTCATCTCGGAGAACATCCAGCCGGAGACGTTCCGCACCCGGACCCCGGCGCTGCGGGCCGGCCAGCGCACGCACCGCACCGACGAGTACCGGCCCGGCCTCCTCGGCTTCGCCGGGTCGATCGAGCTGCCGGTGCAGACAAAGGGCTGGGGACTCTGGCTAAAGCGTGCCCTAGGTGCGGTGGCGACCACCGGCCAGACGGATGGTGCGTACC
>DAINND010000269.1:0-4617 GCA_036736065.1 Ilumatobacteraceae bacterium | reverse complement strand
GGGAGTTCATCCAGATCTACGGCCTCACCGAGACCACCCCGCTGCTCACCATGAATCGACGGCGCGCCGAGATCGACGACGTCACACCGGCCGATCGGGCCGCATCGCTGAGCCGGGCAGGCGCCCCGGCCATCGGCGTCACCGTGCGGATCTCGCCCGACGGCGAGGTCCTCGCGCGGGGCAACCACGTCATGCAGGGCTACTGGGAGCAGCCCCAGGCGACCGCCGACGCGATCCGCCCGGCGAGCGACGACCCCGACGGGCCGGCGTGGTTCCACACCGGCGATGGCGGCACCATCGACGACGACCACTACGTGACGATCAGTGACCGCAAGAAGGACGTCATCATCAGCGGTGGTGAGAACGTGAGCTCGATCGAGGTCGAGGACGCACTCTTCAGCCATCCCGAGGTGGCCGAGGTCGCCGTCATCGGCATCCCCGACGAGCAGTGGGGTGAGCTGGTGCTCGGCCTGGTCGTGCGCACGCCCGGCTCCACCCTCGGCGAGGCCGACCTGATCGCCTACGTCAAGACGAAGCTCGCCGGCTACAAGTGCCCGAAGCGCATCGAGTTCCGCGATGAGCTGGCCCGCACGGCGACGGGCAAGTTGCAGAAGTTCAAGCTGCGCGAGCCCTTCTGGGCCGGGCGCACCCGCGGCGTCAACTGAGCCGTCCCTTCACGGGTCGGCGGCATGCCACGGCCGACTCATGGGTCAGTCGAACTGACCGACCTCTCAGGCGCACTACCTGATGGATCAGTGAGTAGCAGCGGGGGCTGCGTCGTGCGTAGCGTGCCCCCTCGGCCCTGGAGGCAGGGCCGCGACTCGACGAGGAGGCGACAGCAATGGATCAGTTCGAGGCCACCGAGAACCACGGCCGCAAGGGCATCGCGTACGACTGGCAGGCGCTGTTGGCCAGCGTCGAAGCCGCGTCGCTCGACGCCGAGCTCGCCGCGCTCACTCCCCTTCCGGTCGAGTGAGCGCGCACCCGCAGCGGGTGCTCGTCCTCGGTTGCGGGTCGGTGGCCCAGTGCGTGGTGCCACTGCTGCTGCGCGACCTGCGGATCGACGCGTCCCGCATCACCATCGTCGACTTCACCGACAACCGTGACCGGGTGGCCGACGCCATCGCCCAGGGCGTCACCTACCAGATCGATCGGCTCACCCCGGACAACCTCGACGAGTTCCTGTCGAGCCGGGTCGGTAGCGGCGACCTGTTGCTCGACCTTGCGTGGAACATCGACAACCCCACCGTGCTGCAGTGGTGCCGCGACCGCGACGTGCGCTACCTGAACACCAGCGTCGAGGTGTGGGACCCCTACGTCGACCTCGACCGCACACACCCCCTCGACCGCACGCTCTACGTGCGTCACATGGATCTGCGCCGGATGATGCGCGCGTGGCCCGGCAACAACGGCGCCACGGCAGTGCTCGCGCACGGTGCCAACCCGGGCATGGTGAGCCATCTCGCCAAACAGGCGCTCATCGAGATCGCCACGGCCATGCTGCAGCGAGGGGTGGCCGACGACCCGGCGGCACTCGAGGCTGCGCTCACCGCGGCGAGCAACGATGGCACCGGGTTCAACGTGCTGGCGATGCGCACCGGCACCAAGGTGATCCACATCGCCGAGCGGGACACGCAGATCAGCGACCGGCCGAAGGAGACCAACGAGTTCGTCAACACCTGGAGCGTCGACGGCTTCTACGAGGAGGGCATCGCTCCCGCCGAGCTCGGCTGGGGCACCCACGAGATCCGCCTGCCACCCGACGCCTACGTCCACACCGGCGAGGGGCCGCGCAACCAGATCTGCCTCGCCCGTCCCGGCATGGAGACCTGGGTGCGCAGCTGGGTGCCGAGCGGCGAGATCCGCGGCATGGTGGTGCGCCACGGTGAGGCGTTCACGATGTGCGAGCACCTCACCGTCGTCGACGACCTCACCGGTGCTGCCGTCTACCGACCGACGGTGCACTACGCCTACCACCCGTCCGACGCGGCCATCAACAGCGTGCTCGAGCTGCGCATGCGCGCCTGGGAGATGCAGCCGCGCCAGCGCATCTTGAACGACGAGATCGTGAGTGGCCGCGACGAGTTGGGCGTGCTGCTGATGGGCCACCCGTTCAGGAGCTGGTGGACCGGGTCGTTGCTGTCGATCGACGAGGCCCGCGCGATCCTCCCCCACCAGAGCGCCACCACCCTGCAGGTCGCCGGATCGATCGTGGCGGCGGTGCGCTGGATGATCGACAACCCGCACCGCGGCGTGTGCGTCCCCGACGACCTGCCATGGGACCAGTTGCTCGAGTGGACCCGCCCCTATCTGGGCACGATGTTCTCGGGCCCGGCCGACTGGGATCCGGTGAGCACGCGCAACGATCCGTTCGGCGCCTTCAGCGACGAGCGCGACGGCCTGAACGCCGACGACCCCTGGCAGTTCACCAACTTCCTCACCCGTTGAGCAGCACCGGCGCGAGGCGGCGCCACTGCTGCTCGGGCATCGCCATGCCGTCCTGCAGCACCTGCACGCACACGTGGTCGGCACCGGCCGCATGGTGCTCGGCCACACGTGCCGCCACCTGCTCCTCGGCGCCCCACGCCACGATCGCGTCGACGAGCCGGTCACTGCCACCGTCGGCGAAGTCGGCATCGTCGAAGCCGAGGCGGCGCAGGTTGTTGAGGTAGTTGGGGGCACGCAGGTAGACCGCCATCCCGGCACGGCCGATTCGCCTCGCCTCGGCGGGGTCGGTCTCGAGCACGACCATCTGCTCCGGGGCGAGCAGCGCGTCGGCGCCCATCACCTCCCGCGCCTCGGCGGTGTGCTCGGGCGTGGTGAAGTACGGGTGCGCACCGTTGGCCTTGGTGGCCGACAGCGCCAGCATCTTCGGGCCGAGGGCGGCGAGCAGCCGGCCGCCGTCATCGGCGGCGGAGCGGGCCATGAACAGCGAGTCGTCCATCCGGCCGAGGTAGTCGACCATGTAGCTGTAGGGCTTGCTGTAGTCGTGCTTGCGCAGATGCGACACGAGGTGCGCATGGCTCACACCGAGACCGAGCAGGAACCGACCCGGGTACGCCTCGGCGAGGGTCTTCTGCCCGGCCACCATCGTCATCGGGTCGCGTGCGTAGATGTTGGCGATGCCCGTGGCCAGGCGCAGGGTCGACGTGGCCGAGAGCAACACTGCGGACGACACGAACGGGTCGCGGCCCACGGCCTCGGCCACCCACAGGGCGCCGAAGCCGAGCTCTTCGACCACCTGGGCCGCCCGCTGGGCCTCGGGGGTGGGCAGGGCGTCGATGCCGCCGTACCAGATGCCGACACGGCCGATGTCGGTGGTGGGCTTGGCCATGGGATGCTCCTCGTCGCCGGACGCCCTGGGGCGTGAACGGGCCTCATCTGAGCACGCCAGCGAGGATGGTTGCCGAATCGGCGGCACCCGGGTACGGTTGTCGACGTGACCCGCTTCGCAGGCCTCCTCCTTCTTACCTAGGGCGAGCGCCGCATACACGCGCTCGCCCGCACCCCCCGCCGAACGGCCGGGGGGTTCTTCGTTTTTCAGCCCACCTGCACCTCACCGATCCGGAGAACACGATGCCTCCCGCACCAGCCCGCCCCGCCACGATGCCGTTCCAGAAGTACCGACGCTTCGTCCCGCTCGTGCTCGGTGACCGCACCTGGCCGGACCGCGTCACCGAGCGTGCGCCGCAGTGGTGCAGCGTCGACCTGCGCGACGGCAACCAGGCGCTGATCGACCCGATGGACCCGCAGCGCAAGCGACGGATGTTCGACGCGCTCGTGAAGATGGGCTTCAAGGAGATCGAGGTCGGCTTCCCCTCGGCCAGCCAACCGGACTTCGACTTCGTGCGCCAACTGATCGAGGAGGATCTGATCCCGGATGACGTGACCATCCAGGTGCTGGTGCAGAGCCGTCAGGAGCTCATCGAGCGGACCTACGAGTGCCTGCGCGGGGCGCCGCGGGCGATCGTCCACTTCTACAACTCGACCAACCCGCTGCAGCGCGAGGTCGTCTTCGGCCTCGACAAGGCCGGCATCACCGACATCGCGGTCAACGCGGCGCGCCTGTGCCGCAAGCTCGAGCACACCCTGCCCGACACCGACGTGCGCTACGAGTACTCGCCCGAGAGCTTCACCCTCACCGAGCCCGAGTTCGCGCTCGAGGTCTGCCATGCCGTGATGGACGTGATCGAGCCCACGCCGGAGCGGCCACTCATCCTCAACCTGCCGGCCACGGTCGAGTGCTACACACCGAACGTCTACGCCGACGTGATCGAGTGGTTCGGTCGCCATGTCCGCAACCGCGACAGCGTGGTGATCAGCCTCCACCCGCACAACGACCGGGGCACGGCCACTGCGGCGGCCGAGCTGGGCGTGATGGCCGGAGCCGATCGCGTGGAGGGCACGCTGTTCGGCAACGGTGAGCGCACCGGCAACGTCGACATCGTCAACCTGGCGATCAACCTGTTCGTCAACGGTGTGGACCCCGAGCTCGACATCAGCGACATCGACGCGCTGCGCCGGGTGGCGGAGTACTGCAACCGCCTGCCGGTCCACCCCCGTCACCCCTGGGTCGGCGACCGCGTCTACACGGCGTTCAGCGGCAGCCACCAGGAC
>DAINND010000268.1:0-4623 GCA_036736065.1 Ilumatobacteraceae bacterium | reverse complement strand
CGGCTCCGGGGCGTGTCGGCTCCGGGCCGTGCTGCGGCCGCAACTCGACACGCGCACCTGCGCGCATCGTCAAGATCGTCGCTGGCGCGTGCCGCCGGCACGACGGCGCCGGACGGTTCGTGCACGAGCGGATGCCGTCACACCGACCGCGCCGCACGACCGTGCACCATGCGACCGATCGTCCCCGTCCTCACCCCTGCCATCACCTCCGGCCTGTCGGGCATCCGCGCCGCCACGGCGCGCCTCGACCGGGCTGCCTCCGAGATCTCCTCGGCAGGGTTGCCCACGACCGGTGATCCGCGCCCGGCACTGCCGCCGGCGGACATCCCGGCCGTCGGGGCAGGGGCGGTGCAGCGCGACGATCTCGTGGGCAACATGGTCCAGACGAGGCTCTCGGTGATCGAGGTCGCAGCGAACGCGCGCAGCGTCGACGCCGCGATCCAGGCCTACCGGTCGGTGCTCGAGATCGGTCGCGAGCAGCGCTGACGGCAGAGAACCCCCGGCGGAGCCGGATGCTGCGCGACACTCGCACGCATGCGCCCTGCCAGTGCCTCTCCTCGTCGTCGCCTCGGCGCCCTCCTGGTCGTCGCAGCGCTCGCCGGCGCCGCCTGCTCGGGTGACGACGGTTCGAGCAGCGCCACGCTGCTCGAGACCCTGCCACCCCTGGCCACCGACGTCGACCCGGGTGTCGTCGAGACCACCGCCGCGCCGACCACGGTGGTGCCGACCGAGTACCGCGCCACCATCCGGCGCACCTCCGACGGGGTGCCGCACATCGTGGCCGCCGACCTGGCGGGCGTGTTCTTCGGCCAGGGCTACGCGAGCGGCCAGGACCACGCCTGCAGCCTGGCGGACCAGCTGGCCAAGGTGCAGGGCCGCCGAGCCGCGGCCCTCGGCCCTGGTGACGCCGACGCCAACATCGTCAGTGACTTCGCCTGGCTCTCGATCGGCATCGACCGGATCGCCCGCGCCGACTACGCCGAGGCGCCCGCACTCATCACCGAGCAGTTCGAGGCATTCGCCGCCGGCTGGAACCAGCACCTCGCCGAGGTGGGCAGCGCCGGGCTCACCGGCTGGTGCGCGGGCGCCGACTGGGTGCAGCCGGTCACCGGCGCCGACGTCTACGCCTATGCGCGGTCGATCGCGCTCAACGCGTCCGGCGCCCGGTTGACCGCGGTCATCGGCGCAGCCCAACCGCCCGACGTGGCGCCAAGCGACGAGTCGGCGCTGCCGCCGCTCGACCTCGACAGCGGCGAGGAACTGGCCAGCAACGCCTGGGCCGTCGGGCGCGACCGCACCGAGGGCGGCGCCGGAGGGGTGCTGGTCGCCAACCCGCACTTCCCGTGGGAAGGTGAGCTGCGGTTCTGGGAGTCGCACCTCACCGTGCCCGGTGAGCTCGACATCTACGGCGCCAACCTCACCGGCCTGCCGGGCATCGGGATCGGCTTCACCGACACCTTCGCCTGGACGCACACGGTGTCGGCCGGGGCGCGCTTCACCGCCTATCTGCTCCCGCTCGACCCGGCCGCCCCGCCACGCTACCTCGTCGACGGCGAGTCGCGACCGATGGCGTCGGAGGAGTACACGATCCAGGTGCGCGGCGACGACGGCGAGCTGACCCCGCTCACCCGCACCATGTGGCGCAGCGACCACGGCCCGATCCTCGACTTCCCCGGCGTCGGCTGGACCCCGACCACGGTGGTCACCTACCGAGACGCCAACATCGACAACGACGAGTTCATCGAGCAATACGCAGCGATGGCCCAGGCGAAGGACCTCGACGAGCTGATCGACGCCCACCGCACGCATCAGGGTGTGCCGTTGTTCAACACGGTCGCCGTGAGCAACGACGGTCGGGCGTGGTACGCCGACACCTCGGCGACCCCCAAGCTGTCCGATGACGCGATCACGGCCTACCGGGAGAAGCTGGCCACGGACCCGTTCACCCAGATCGCTCGCCAGAGCGGCGCGGTGCTGCTCGACGGGTCGACCAGCCTCTACGAGTGGGACGAGGTGCCGGGCGCGCGCGACCCGGGCCTCGTGCCCTTCGAGGCGATGCCGATGGTCGAACGCACCGACTACGTCTTCAACGCCAACGACAGCTTCTGGCTGAGCAACGCGGACGAGCTGCTCGAGGGCCCGTACTCGATCCTGCACGGCGAGCAGCGAAGCGCCCAGTCGCTGCGGACCCGGGAGAACGCCCGCCTGCTCGCCGATCTCGACCCGGCCGGGCCCGCCGGCCCGGACGGGCTGTTCTCCGGCGAGGAGCTGCGCGACGCGGCGCTCGCGAACACGAGCTTCTCGTCGCACCTGCTCCTCGCCCCGGTCGTCGAGCGGTGCACGGGCGTCGAGGAGATCGACGTGCCGGACATCGTGGACGGCAGCGGCACCCCGGTCATCCGGGGTCGCGACATCGACATCAGCAAGGCCTGTGAGGTGCTGGCGGCGTGGGACGGCACCTACGACCTCGACGCAGTGGGAGCCCCGCTGTGGCGCGAGTGGTTGGCGCGCTGGCCGGCCGCTGCGTTCCGCGACCGAGGCGAGCTGCTCTCCATCCCGTTCGACCCGGCGGACCCGGTGGGCACCCCGGCCGGCCTCGCTGCCCCCGCGGTCGACGGCGACCTGGTCCTGCGTCGGCTCGGGGAGGCGGTGCTGGTGCTCGAGGCCGCCGGCTTCGACGTCGACGCGACCCTGCGCGACACCCAGTTCGCTGCCCGATCGGCGACGCGCATCCCCGTCCACGGGGGCAACGGCACCGACGGTGTGCCGAACGTGGTGCAGTGGGGTGGCCTCGGCTCGTCGACCGAACCGGTGCCCGGCCGCGGTGACCGGGTGGCGCCCGGCTCGACGCTCACCGAGGACGGCTACCCGATCAGCTACGGCTCCAGCCTGGTGATGACCGTCGACTACACGGGCGGGGCCCCACGCGCGTGGGCGCTGCTCACCTACTCGAACACCGGGGATCGCACGTCGCCGCAGTTCGACGCGCAGATGCAGCGCTTCAGCGACAAGGACTGGCGCGACGTCGCCTTCACCGACGACGCGATCGCGGCCGCTCCGGGCTTGGTGGTGACCGAGGTCAGCGCTGCGCGCTGAATCGGCGAAGATGGTCGGATGGAGCGCAGCAGGAACGGTCGACCGCTGCTGAACCGCGCCGGCGCGCTTGTCATGACCCTGGCGCTCGTCGTTGCGGTCGCCGGCCCCGGCGCGCCCGCCCAGGCCCGCAGTGTGCCGGCCCGCCCGGTCGGCCCGCCCTCGGCGACGGTGGCGGTCATCGGTGACTCGATCGTGGCTGGCAACCGGGTCATCGTGCAGGCCGCGTTCGCCTCGGCGGGTGCGCCCGCGACCGTGTTCGACGCCGTCTCCGGGCGAGCGATGATCTATCGCAACCGGCTCGGCGGTGGCCTCGTGAACAGCGGCCTCGACGCCGTGCAGGCGGTGCGGCAAGCGGGCTATCGACCTTCGCTCTGGGTGGTCGAGCTCGGCACGAACGACCGGTGGGGGGTGCAGTCCTGTCGTTGCCCGGACCTGGTGGCATTCGCGGGAATCCGCATCGACCGGGTTCGAGCGGAGATCGGCTTCGACCAGAAGATCCTGTGGATGAACGTGCGCAACGACTCCATCGGCGCCGCAGCGATCAACGAAGCGCTTCGTCGCCGGATCGGGCCGCTGTTCGAGGTGATCGACTGGGACACCGTCACCCGCGGACGTGCCGACTGGTTCAAGGACAAGGTGCACCCCAACCGCGAAGGGGCGGTTGTCCTCGGCGAGCTCCTCGCCAGCTCGGTTGTCCTCGAGGTGGCCGCGCCCCGTCCGGACTTCTGCGCAGGGAACGTGTCGACGGCAGCTGCTGCGACTCCGACCCTGTCGCCCGACGACGATGCAGCAGCCACCCTCGCTGCTACCCGTTGCGCCCTGGGGTGAGCGGGACTGCGTTCGGTGGTGCCCGCTCGAATGGTGCGCTCGGCTGCATCTAGGCTCGCCCGATGCCCTCCCGCCTGCTGTGTGCCGTCGTCGCGGCAGCGGTGGTCCTGGCGCCGATCGGAGCCTCGCCGCGCGGGCCGGTGAGCGCCGACGCCCCGGCTCCTGTTGCGATCATCGGCGACTCGATCATCGCCGGCAACCTCGGCTACATCCTCCCGGCGCTCGACGCGCGCGGCGTGCCCCGGCGGGGGGGCGACGCGCTGTCGAGCCGCAAGACCTCGATCGCCTGGTTCGACGGGCGTCGTACCGTCACCTCGGGCATCGACGCCGTGCGGTCGCTGCGCGCCCGAGGCGCGGCTCCGCAACTGTGGGTGATCGAGCTCGGCACCAACGACAGCTTCGACATCAGCAACTGCCGCTGCTCCGATCCGGTGGCGTTCGCCGGGCAGCGGATCGACGCTCTGCGCACCGAGCTCGGCCCCGACGCACGTGTGCTGTGGGTGAACGTGCGCACCTCGTCGGCAGGGGCGCTGGCCTACAACGACGCGCTGGCCCGACGCGCCGGACCGAACTTCGTGGTCGCCGACTGGAAAGCCCACAGCGCCGGTCAGACGAGCTGGTTCGTCGACGCCGTGCACCCGAATGCGAAGGGGGTGCGCGAGCTCGCCTCGTGCCTGGCCGACGCCATCCTGGCGATGC
>DAINND010000267.1:0-4638 GCA_036736065.1 Ilumatobacteraceae bacterium | reverse complement strand
TCGCCGGTGGCCGCGTTGAGGCCCTCGGCGCCCGACAGGCTCTTCACCTTCTGCACGACGACGCCGCCTTCCATGCCGGCGTTCTCGGCGATCTGCTTGAGCGGCGACTCGAGGCTCTTGGCCACCATGCGGGCACCCGTGGCCTCGTCACCCGACAGCGAGTCGGCAGCGGCAGCAGCAGCGGCCTGGGCACGCAGCAGGGCCACGCCACCGCCGGGCACGACGCCCTCTTCGATGGCGGCCTTGGTGGTGCTCACGGCGTCCTCGATGCGGTGCTTCTTCTCCTTCAGCTCCACCTCGGTGGCGGCGCCGACCTTGAGCACGGCAACGCCGCCGCTCAGCTTGGCGAGGCGCTCCTGCAGCTTCTCCCGGTCGTAGTCCGAGTCGGTGTTGTCGATCTCGGTCTTGATCTGGTTGATGCGGCCCTTGATGTCGTTCTCGTCGCCGGCGCCTTCGATGATCGTGGTCTCGTCCTTGGTGATCAGCACGCGCTTGGCGGTGCCGAGCAGGTCGAGGGTGGCGCCGTCGAGCTTCAGGCCGACCTCTTCGCTGATGACCGTGCCACCGGTGAGGATGGCCATGTCCTGCAGCATCGCCTTGCGACGCTCGCCGAAGCCGGGGGCCTTGACGGCAGCGCTCTTGAAGGTGCCGCGGATCTTGTTGACCACGAGGGTGGCCAGTGCCTCGCCCTCGACGTCCTCGGCGATGATGACGAGCGGGCGGCCGCCCTGCATGACCTTCTCGAGCACGGGGAGCAGGTCGCGGACCGCGGTGATCTTGGTCGACACGAGCAGGAGGTACGCGTCCTCGAGGACGGCCTCCATGCGGTCGGTGTCGGTGACGAAGTACGGCGAGATGTAGCCCTTGTCGAAGCGCATGCCCTCGACGAGGTCCATCTCCATGCCGAAGGTCTGGCTCTCCTCGACGGTGATCACACCGTCCTTGCCGACCTTGTCGATGGCCTCGCTGATCATCTGGCCGATCTCGGTGTCGGCGGCGGAGATGCTCGCGACCTGGGCGATCTGGTCCTTGGAGTCGACCTCCTTGGCCAGGGCCTTGATGCTGTCGACGGCAGCGGCGACGGCGGCCTCGATGCCCTTCTTCAGGCTCATCGGGTTGGCGCCGGCGGCCACGTTGCGCAGGCCCTCGCGGACCATCGTCCATGCCAGGACGGTGGCGGTGGTGGTGCCGTCACCGGCGACGTCGTCGGTCTTCTTGGCGACTTCCTTCACCAGCTCGGCGCCGATGCGCTCGAACGGATCCTCGAGGTCGATCTCCTTGGCGATCGACACGCCGTCGTTGGTGATCGTGGGTGCGCCCCACTTCTTGTCGAGCACGACGTTGCGGCCCTTGGGCCCGAGCGTGACGCGCACGGCGTCGGCGAGCTTGTTCATGCCCGCTTCGAGCGAGCGACGAGCGTGCTCGTCGAATGCGATGGTCTTCGACATGGATTCCTCCGCGTTGAGGGACGGTTGGTGCTGACTGCAGGGGATTCGCACTCTCGGTGCGAGACTGCTAGCACTCTACGGCGACGAGTGCTAACGAGCAACCCGCGCACGCCCGGTCGACACCGGGATCTGCTCGAGCACGACCGTGGTGAACGTCTCGGTGGCGCTCAGCTCGTCGCGGAAGTGCGACAGCAGCGCGTTGAGCCCGGCCGTGCCGTCGCAGGCCACGTGGACCTGGAAGTCCGTGCGGCCGGTCAGGTAGGCCATCCACTGCACCTCGGGTCGCTCGACGGCGCCGGTCTGGAAGCGGGCGACATCGCTCACGCGCACGTCGATCACCGCTTCGAGGGTGCGGCCGAGGCGCGCCTGGTCGAGCTCGATGGTGAACCGGCGGATCACGCCCAGGCGGCGGAGCCGGCGCACGCGGTCCGCGGCCGCGTTCGGCGACAGGTGCACCCGGGCGCCCAGCTCCGTCCAGCCGATCCGGGCGTCATCGGCAAGGATGGCGAGGATCTCGTGGTCGATCTTGTCCAGTGCTTCGGAATCCGCAGGCATCGGCCCAGTCTGCCACGATGATCCGCTGACAACGCAGTGTGGTCGACCGCACACTGATCGCATGACCCACGTCGAGCTCATCTCCACCATCACCCGAGCCGTCCGCGACCGCGGCGCCGCCGTTGCATTGGCCGAGCTGCGCACCGCCCGCCCGGCGTTCACTGCGGCCGGCTACCACGACACCATGGCCGTCTTCTACGTCTGGGCCGTCGACCGCCTCGTCACCGCCGGGCGCAGCGATCGCCAGATCCTCTGGCACCCGCTCACCGACTGCCGCACGCTGCAGGCCTGGTGGGACGACGCCACGCTCGCCTCCGACGCGGCCCGCGACGCCTTCGTGCCGAGCACCTGCGCCTTGGCCGGCGACCCCGTGCCCGTCGAGCCCGTCGAGCTCACCCCCGCGGCCTGACACAGGTCACGCCGATCCGGCCCGTCGACGCCCGGTCGTGGCCCATAACCTGCGGGTATGCAGGGAACCGCACTTCGTGTCACCGGCGGCGGCGGTGGCGCCCCCTGGCTTTGCGCGGCCCTCGCCCTCGCGCGTCCGGTCCACTAGGTCTCGGGCGTCGAGCCCCACGACACCCCGATGCCGGCCAGTGCCGACGAGGCCTTCGAGTGGGACCGCCGCGGCGCTCCCCAGGTCCGCCACAGCCACGCCTTCCTTGCGCGCCTGCGCAACCTGCTGCGCGACCGCTACCCCGACGTCTACGAGTCGCTGCTCGCCGAGGGCGCGACCGAGATGCGCTTCGGCGACGACCTGCCGCCCACCCTGGTCGGCTTCCAGCCCGAGCCGAGCGACGCCGACCTGGTGATGCTCGCCTGCCGGCGCACCACGTTCGAGTGGGTCCTGCGCCGCTTCGCGCTCGACGAGGGCAGCGTCAGCTTCCGCACCGGCACCGGCGTCGCCGGCCTGGTGTCCGAGGTGCGCCACGGCGTCCCGCACGTCACCGGGGTGCGCCTCGAGAACGGTGAGGTCGTCACGAGCGACCTGGTCGTGGCTGCCGCCGGGCGGCGCAGCACCCTGCCCGACTGGCTGGCCGAGGTGGGGGCGCGCACCGTGCCCGAAGAGGTCGAGGACACCGGCATCGTCTACTACTCGCGCTGGTACCGACTGCGCGACGGTGAGTCCTACCCGCCGCGCAGCGGCCCGATCGGTGGCGACCTCGGCTACCTCAAGTACGGCGTGTTCGTGGGTGACAACCGCACGTTCTCGCTCACCTTGGCGACCCCGGTCGACGACGACGAGCTGCGCAAGCTGCTCGCCGACCCCGAGGTGTTCGACGCCGTCGGCCGCGAGCTGGTCGCCACTGCGCCCTACCTCGACGGCCGCGCCGAGCCGATCACCCCGCAGGTGCACGTCATGGCGGGCCTGCTCAACCGCTGGCGCGACTACGTGGTCGACGGTGAGCCGGTGGTCACCGGCCTCGTGGCCGTCGGCGACGCCGTGCTGTGCACCAACCCGCTCTACGGCCGGGGCTGCAGCACCGCCTTCTGGGGCGCCAACCTGCTCGCCGACGCCGTGGCCGCCTGCGACGGCGACGTGCGCGACATCGCCCTCGCCTACGACGCGTCGCTGCGCGCCGAGATCTACCCGTGGTACCGCAGCGGTGTCGAGCAGGACGCCGAGGCCCGCCGCGTGGCCGCCTCCCACCTCGCCGGCATCGACCCCGACGCCGACACCACCGACCCGCGCACGTTCATGCGCGCCGTGTTCCGCGAGGGCCTGCTGCCGGCGATGCGCACCGACGCCGTGGTGATGCGCGCCTTCTTCCGCAGCTTCAACCTGCTCACCGCCCCGGACGCGCTCGCCAAGGACGCCGACGTGGGCGCTCGGGTGTTCGCCGTCTGGCAGGACCGTGAGAACCGGCCGCCCGAGCCGCGCCTCGGCCCGGCCAGCCGCACCGACCTGCTCGCGCTCATCGCCGCCTGAGCCGGTACCGTTCCGGCGTGGCTGCACGACGCCGGAGCGACACCATCCTCGTCACCACCGTCGATCGAGACGGCGCGCGGCGTCATCCCGACGAGCTGATCGTCGAAGAGCCGATGACCATCCAGCTCGACGGCGCCGTGGTGGCCACCACCATGCGCACCCCCGGCCACGACTACGAGCTCGCTGCCGGGTTCTGCTTCACCGACGGCCTGCTCGCCGGTGCGCCGGTCATCGGGGTGCGCTACTGCGCCGATGGCTCGGCGGCTGCGTCGCAGTTCAACGTCGTCACCGTCGAGACCGGCGGTCGGGCGCCGACACCCACCCCGCGCCTCGGCAACACCACCTCCAGCTGTGGACTGTGCGGCAGCGAGGCGATCGACCAGCTGTGCGACCGGCTCGACACGCTGCCCGACACCAGCCCCATCGACCTCGCTGTCGTCGCTTCGATCCCCGAGCAGGTGCTCGGCACCCAGGGCCTGTTCTCGGCCACCGGCGCCGTGCACGCCGCAGCGGCGTTCACCGCCGACGGCACCGTGCTGCTCACCCGCGAGGACGTCGGGCGCCACAACGCCGTCGACAAGGTGGTGGGGCGGATGCTGCTCGACGGGCAGCTGCCGGCCACCGGGCTCGGGCTGTTCGTCAGAGGCCGGGCCAGCTTCGAGCTGGTCCAGAAGGCCTGGGCCGCAGGGGTCTCGACGCTCGTCG